>JBFIEJ010000001.1:0-42555 GCA_041603475.1 Candidatus Nitrosopumilus sp.
ATACAATTTTAGAATTCCAACAACGGGAATTCCAACATACATTCCAATATTTAGTAAAATCAGAGATATTCCATATCCAAGCATTTCATGCTCTGAATCAATCTCAACATGATTCAATAATGATAATGATGATAACATTGGAGTTAGTGATACTTTGATGATTTCTTTGAAAAATGGGTGTTCCCTTTCAAAATCAGCTACTGCTGGTGAAAATGAATAGTAAAACTGATTGAATGTGCTCATAAATGCAATTCCTGAATTAGTCTGAAGAATTGTATTGTCTCTAATTTCTCTTAGTTGTTGAACTTGTGGTGCCAACTCAGAACCAAATGTTGCAGTTGCAATTAAACATCCACCATTTTCTTCATTTATTTCATTATTAGTTGGTGGAGATGGTTGTGCATGAGCCTCTCCTACTGAAATATCAAAAGAAACTATTTCTGTTGGAATTGGACTAAACAAAATCCCCTCTACTTCAACATTCATTGAATATATTCCGTCACCACGATTAAAATCAATTGGAATTTTTACTTCACCTTCAGATGTATGAATTAAATTAGTTGGTCCAAAAACAGTTTCACCATCTTTTGAAACTGCTACTGAATAATCAATATGTACTTGTGTTTTTTGTGTTTGCGGATTAATGAATTCAATATTCATTTTAGTTAAAACATTTGGTTCAATTTCATCATAAGTTAATTTAACATCTAATGTTCCTTTATCTGTAGGTAATGTTTGTGTTTCAGCAAAAACAGGTACTATCAACAATGGAATTAAAAATAATGCAAAAATAATTTTCATAACAAATCTCTTATTTTGATGAATAAAAATTAATCTTTGTTTTCTTACTGAAAAAAATTATCACGCATAGAAATGCTATGCCAGCTTTAAATATGGAATTAACATAATTTTAACATTGTACAATAAGTTGTTTCTACTACTTTCTCTAATTGGTATTTTTACAATTCCTGCATTAATTCCAGATGCATTTGGACATGGACTTGGTGGAGATCAAGCTGAGCCACTAAGTTTTGGAGATATGGAAGTTACAGTCAGTACACAATTGAGTCCATCTGATATTACAGTTGGTGATATAAAGTCTGCAAATATGCAAATTCGTTTCTTTGATACTTTGACTGATAAAAATCTCGACAAAGTAACATACAGAATAGAAGTTTGGCAAAGTGGTGAGCTTTTAGCTAGAAATTTGTTTTATGACTTGGATGGAAGACTAGATGTAAAAATTAAACCAAAAGCTGATTGTAATAAAGTTCCAATAGAAAAATGCTCAATTTATGGTGGTTCAGAGCATGTAAGTGCCCCTGGTGCACTATTTGTACAAGGTGCAGAATGTACTGATGAAAATTTAGATATTTGTGCTAGACCATCAATTACTGGTCCAATATTTGTTAAAGGTGGATTATACAAAATAAGAGTTGACATTGAAGCCGCAACTAGTCCAAAAACTGTCCTTGCTAATTTACTGAGTTATGAAACTTTTGTAAGTGTTGCACAAGAGCAAAACTTTTTCTTCAAGACTGCAAATGCTGAAGAAGTTCCAGTAGTTATTAAAACATACTATGATGATGTTGATAATTTTAAATTTGATCAAAAAGATAATTCAATTTCATTTGATATGCCTTTTGATTGGAGTCCAGACTATGTAGACCTGGTTCAAGTTGTACATGAAGAAGTACGAGTACCAAAAACATTTACTCCATATGCAGAAGGCAAACAATTCAAAGGATATGTTAATGGTGTAGAGATTGATCAAAGGGCATTACTAAATGATCCCTATTCATATGATGACACTAACATTGTTCATTTTCTAATTACTAAAAATGAATTACAAAAAATTAATGAAAAATTAGGTCCTGATAATTATGATAATAAAAAAATGGATTTGAAATTAGTTCCATTAAAAGAAACATCAAAAAGTTCTACAGAATTTTATCTTGTTGACTCCAAAAACTTTGAACAAGTTCCAACAACTGTGAATATTTCATGGGATGGAAAATATGGTGCTAATCAAGAAATACCATTTGAGATTACATTCTTTAATGAAAATCGAAATCTAATCAAAGATGTTAGATATGGATATGCAGTACTAGATGAACAAGGAAACAAAATTGCTGAAAACCTAGGAGATGATCCAATGGGTCCAGGAATTCTTTCAATAGAAGGATTGGATGTACAAAGAATTTTTGTTCCATCTGAAGGTCAAATTAGATTAGATCTTTGGGTATATGGAACTGGTATAGAATATAATCCAAAATATGCAGGAATTGGCTCATCAATTATTGAAATAGGACCAGGTAGTCCACTAGTAACTGAAACACAACAAATTCCATCATGGATAAAAAATAATGCAGGCTGGTGGGCAGATGGTTCCATAGATGATAACTCCTTTGTTCAAGGTATTCAATATCTAATTAAAGAAAACATAATGAAAATTCCTCCAACCACACAAGGAATTGGTTCTAGTAATGAAATCCCTGCATGGATAAAAAATAATGCAGGCTGGTGGGCAGATGGTTCCATAGATGATAACTCCTTTGTTCAAGGTATTCAATATCTGATCAAAGAAGGAATTATGAAAATCCAATCATAGATTTTTAAACTGTTTTTGTTAAGTGATTGTATCATGAAAGACATCAATGACATCATGCCTAAAGTTCCAAACATGAAGTGGGGAGCCTTGATGAATAGACCTCCAACTAATGATAAAGTTGAGGAAATGAATAAAATTTTCCCTAGTAATGGTAAATGGCATACTGTGTTTGAAGAAAAAGATATGATAACAATTGATGGAAAAGAAATTCGAAAAAAAGATCCAAATAAGTGGACCTAGCATGAATTATCTCTCCTTATTTGCTCTGTTAATTTTCTCTTCATTGTTTGTATTTGCATTCAATGATGCATATGGACATGGAGTAGGTAGCGAAACTTTTCCTCCAGTTGAACTTGATGGGAAACTTGTCTCATTAGAACTTTCATCTTCAAAAAATGATCCTAAAACAAATGATGATCAACAAATCTCTATCTCATTAATTGACTTTAACTCTAAAATTACATTGCGCGATGTCACATTTCTAATCAAAGCTGAACGTGGTGAAACATTTCTTTTTGAAAAAGAATTCAAAGCTGATAATGGTTTTCTAGTTTTTAATTTTGTATCTGAAGATACTGAATCTGTAATTGTGGAAGAAGAAAATGGTAATGGTTTCTTTGGATCACTAATTGGAATAGAAAGCAGAATGATTCATGTTAAAGGACCAAGACTAAGCGAAGGAGGTCTTTACAAGTTTGATATCCAAATTCTTACTGTAGATGGCTATGATAAAAAATTAAAAGATCCACTTGAGTACAATGCAGGAATATCAATTGCCCAAACCTCTAGGCATGATTTTATTGATCCAAATTTTGGAGAACAAAATATTCATGTAATTACATACTATGATAAAATTTCAGATTTTAATTACGATTCAATTTCTAAGGAAATTAGTTTTTTTATGCCATTTGAGTGGAGTGAATCTAACATTAATCAAACCTCAGTTGTACATGAAGAACTTATAATCCCAAAAAAATTTGGCGATTTACTAGTTTCGGGATTTACAATGTATGTCAATGGGGTAAAACTATCTGAAGATATTGTAAACATTGATGATTTTTTTTCTGATGGAAGAATTGTTCATTTTATTATATATCAAAAAGAGTTATTGAAAATTTTTGATGATAATAAAAATCAAAATGGAATGAACTTCTTGATAAAACCTGATAGAGATTACACCCATCTTAGCTCAGTTACTGATAACGGACAATTTAGAATTCTTGTATCATGGGAGCCTGAAAATCTCAAATCAAACTCTAAGGCTAAAATAATTTTTGATATTACTGATATTTTCTTAAAGAATAAACTTGTATCTACAAATTATGACTTTTCAGTAACTCAAAACAATAAAGTAATTTTTGAGCAAAGTGGGATTAGTACCAATGTTAAAGATGAACATAACATTATAGAATTTACAATACCGGAAAATATTTCAGGAATTGTACATCTTAATTTCAAAAATTTAGATAATAACAATCTTGCAAAGACATCTTTTCCAATTGTAATTAATAGAGTCTCTACTAACATTGAAATTTTAATACCTGAATGGATTAGAAACAATGCATTATGGTGGTCTGAAGAGCAAATTGATGATAATACTTTCATTCAAGGAATTGAATATTTAATTAAAAATGAAATACTTGTAATTCCTAAAACTCAACAGGAGTCATCAGAATCACAAACAATTCCTGCGTGGATTAGAAACAATGCAGGCTGGTGGGCTGCTGGAGAAATTGATAACAAAACCTTTGTTCAGGGTTTGGAATTTTTAATTCAAAAAGGAATTATTCGTGTATAAGATTCTAATATATCATGAAAAAAATGTTTAAATTTTTGATATTTGTATTTGGATTTTTACTTTATGCCTCACTATTTACAGAATTCTCCTTTGCCGATGTCTATATTCCTGACAATGAGTATTTGGGATATTTTGATTCACATGGAATCTATACAGTTGTTGGAAATGTAAAAAATGAAAATAATTTTGGAATAATTCCCACCATTTCAGTTTCAATAATTGACGGTACTGAAATTGTCACAAAAAAATTTAAACATGTTCCATTGAGTCCTCAGAATGAAATTCCATTTAAAATAAAATTTAATGAATTAAAGAGCAATACGCCAATTCTTATGACTCCGGAAATACTGTTTGAGAAAACAATACATCATAATGTTCCTATTCAAATCCTTTATGACCAGACACTTGTAAAACATAATGATGGTCATATTACTGGTAGAATTCAGAATACAGGAGACAATACTATACACTATCCCAAAATTTATGCTGTAATTCATGGTTATGAACTAGTTTTAGATATTACTCAAAACATTGAATTCATTGAAAAAATTGAGCCAGGGGAAATACTTGATTTTTCGATGTATCCTGATCCATCAATTACTGATGATATTTTTTACTACAGCTGCTTTGCACCAGTTGATACAACAGTAATACCTATCACTACAAAGAAGAATGGAGAAAATTTTGATTTTAGATATGATTCAGGCGCTTGGTATTCAAATGCTAAATTTGATGATGATGGAACAATTCTAACACTTCAAGGATACAATAGCTACCCTATTGAAACTTATGCAAATTTTGAATTTCCACCAATTTCAGGTAATGAAAAATTTGATGTAACAATTAATGGCGAACCAATAGATTTTATCCAAAGTCTTGATGAAATGGGGCAATGGCATGTTGCATTCATTGTTGATCCACAATCTCAAGGTGTTGTTAAAATTACAGGTTTTGAAAAAGGATTACCTCCAGAATTTTCAAAAATTCCAAATTGGATTAAAGTAAATGCAGATTGGTGGTCAACAGATCAAATCTCTGACATTGAATTTCTTGAAGGAATAGATTTTCTATTTGAGAAACAAATTTTTTCAATAGAAAAACCAGCTGACACAAATCAATTACAATGGATGATACCTACTTGGGTAAAGATTTCTGCAAAATGGTGGATAGATGATCAAATCTCTGATGATGAATTTCTCAATATAATTGAAAATCTTGTTAAAAGAAAAATAATTGTAATTTGATTCCTTCTCTAATTTTACTCCTGAAAAATCTTATTATATAATTTCAAATCAAATTAGTTATCTAATGCTTCCCCTAAGAGATGAAAATCCACATCCACCAGGTTTCAAACCGATTGTAACTTATGGATTAATCATCGCTAATGTAATTGTATTTTTTTTCGAGGTAGCAGTTACTGGTCAATTCTTTGATTTTACAAATCAAAATGCATTTGCTCTCTTTTACAATTGGGGTGCTGTTCCAAATTGTGTGATGGGTGCAAATGTATTGAACATTAACTTTGGTTCTGGTCCAATTCAGATAGCATGTCCTGCTGAACCATACATCTCTTTACTTACATCAACATTTTTGCATGGTGGCTTACTTCATCTAGGAGGAAACATGTTGTTTCTCTGGATATTTGGAGACAACATCGAGCAAAAATTTGGAAAGATCAAGTATTTGGGAATTTATTTAATGTGGGGAGTAATGGCAGGATTGATTCACATAGCTGGTGATACGAACAGTGTAATCCCAGCAGTTGGAGCATCAGGTGCTATCTCTGGAGTTTTGGGAGCATATCTAGTAATTTTTCCAAGAACTAGAATTCAGACTTTCTTAATGTTAGGCTTCTTTTGGAGAATGATGCACATTCAGGCAAGATGGTTTTTGCCTTTCTGGTTAGTCTTTCAGAATTTACTTCCATTTTTTGTAGGAGGGTTTGGTATTGCAGGTGATGGTGTTGCATATCTTGCACATATTGGAGGATTTGTTGTTGGATTAGCTACTGGATATATCTACAAAAAAACACATCGTTCTGATTTTATGTATGGAACACGTTATGGTTATCGTCCAGATTATTGAAAGCATAAATCACCGCATCTATTTTTAATTGACATGCCATTGATTACAGTCTCAATGTATCCTGGAAGAACACAGGAACAAAAAGATGAATATGCAAAAGCTATCACAAAATCAGCAGTAGAGATTCTAAAAACTAAAGAAAGTCATGTAATTGTTGTTTTTGAAGATAATCCAAAAGAAAATTGGTTTCTAGCTGGGAAACAATTGTAAATTCAGTATATTAGAAATCCAGTTTTTTATTATTTTATTAAAAAGATTGGGCCAAAATGCCCAATCCTTGGACGATGGTAAACTAGCAGGTGACTCCTAAAGTAATACCAATAATTATTTTCAAGATTTTGTATAAAAGAGAATAGTAGGAATCATCAGTATGATCTAAATACTAATTTCAAAAACAATATTCAATTGGAACTGTCACCAAACAACTAATCGTTGCTGGTCTTAAGTTCCAGGCTTTATAATTCAGACAATTTCAGTTTGTTCTTGTACATTTTGTTTATGCTTTTATTCTCAATCACTTTATGAGTTTCATGAAAGCAGCACTAGTACAATTCAAAGCATCAACAAAGAAAGAAAATAATCTAAAAAAAATCATTTCATACATAGTAAAAGCCGCTTCAAAGAAAGCGTCACTATGTGCCTTCCCAGAATTTATGATGTTTTACACAAATTCATCACAGTCGCCAAAACAATTAGCAAATGAGGCTGAAGAAATTAATGGAAATTTTGTTTCAAGCATTGCAAAGTCTGCAAAAGAAAATCATATTCAAGTTGTAGGTTCATTTTATGAGAAGAGCGGAAAGAAAGATCGTGTATATGATACTTCATTTGTAATTGATAAAACTGGAAAGGTTATCTCTACATATCGAAAAATTCATCTTTATGATGCATTAGGTTTTAGAGAATCCGATAAAATGACATCAGGCTCAAAAATTGCAAAGCCTGTAAAGACTAGCATAGGTAAAATTGGAATGATGATCTGTTATGATTTAAGATTTCCAGAAATGTCACGTGCATTAGCAGTTGCAGGCTCTGAGATATTGATCGCACCATCTGCATGGGTTAAAGGTGACATGAAAGAAGAACATTGGATTACAATTAACAAAACACGTGCAATTGAGAATGGCTGCTATGTAATTGCACCTGATCAAGTAGGAAATATCTACTGTGGAAGAAGTCTTGTAGTTGATCCATATGGAAAAGTTCTACTTGATATGAAAAAGAAGCAAGGAATTGGTTTTGTAAATATAGATTTGAATAAGGTAAAACAAACACGCAAAGTTTTACCCTTGTTAAAAAATAGAAGAACAGATATCTATCCTACTTTGAAGGTTTGACTATTCTAGAACCACAAGTAAAGTTAGAGCATTGTTTAGTCCATTTTTGATTTCTTGAATATCTAAAAATTATCATAGGCCACTTGCACACTTCACATGGCTTTTTTGTTGCCCTTAGTCGTGCTTTTTGTAATAGTG
This sequence comes from Candidatus Nitrosopumilus sp., assembly GCA_041603475.1. Classification (GTDB taxonomy): domain Archaea; phylum Thermoproteota; class Nitrososphaeria; order Nitrososphaerales; family Nitrosopumilaceae; genus Nitrosopumilus. Next base: position 7,970 of record JBFIEJ010000001.1, read on the forward strand.
GTGATGATGCCTTGCACCCTCCATAATAATTTGAACAACCCATGAATCTTTTTCTTGTTGTTCTGGATCTAATTACCATTAATTCCCCAAGTTTGCATTGGGGACAAGGAACTAGTCCGTTTTTTGGAGAATTTGTTCCAAGAATCATATATTTTTTATTTTTTGACGACCAAGAAAGAAACCCATTACTATCAAGATACTGAATTATCTCTTTTTTGAAAACACTAGTTTTTGACTTTGAAGATTTTACAGTATGTCTAATTACTGTCTTTTTGATCTGGACGGATTGTAGACTTGATTTCTTTGCCGGCATTTTTCTATGATGATTTTACTAAAACGATTTTTATAGGGAACTGGGTCAGTGACATTTGTGGAAAAGGTTTGCGTTCTTGGCGCAGGTAGCACCAAATATGGAAAATTAGCCGAAAGCATTGCCGATATTACTACTCAGGCATCAGTTTCAGCCATAGAAAACGCAGGAATTGATCCAAAAGAGATTCAAGCATCCTACATATCAAACGTATTTGGAGTTGCAGACAAGCAGGTACACATTGGTCCTGTCTTGATGAGCAGATTAGGAATTCCCGATAAACCATCATTAACAATAGAATCAGCATGTGGTAGTGGTTCTGTATCCTTTAGAGAAGCATATGCAAATGTTGCAGCCGGCTTTTATGATTGTCTTGTAGTAACTGGAGTTGAAAAAGTAACTCATACAGGAACTGAATGGACTACAACTTACTTTGCATATTGTTCAGACTTTTTCTATGAAGGTCAAGCTGGTGCATCATTTCCAGGTCTGTTTGCATCAATGGCAAGAGCTTACTTGACAGAGTTTGATGCAACTGAAGAAGACTTTGCAAGAGTTGCAGTGAAAAACCATGATAACGGTTTTCTTAATCCTAAAGCACACATGCAAAAGAAAATTACAATTGATGATGTAATGAAGTCACCTGTAGTTGCAAGTCCTCTTAAATTATATGATTGCTGTCCATTTTCTGATGGTGCAAGTTCAGTAATTTTATGTTCAGAAAAGTTTGCAAAAGAACACGGTGGTGAATACATCGAAGTAATTGGTTCTGGTAGAGGTGGTTCACCTGCTGCATTACAAGGACGTGAACACATGACAACTATTCCAAGTACAAAGATTGCAGCAGAGGCTGCATACAAGATGGCAGGTGTTACTGCAAAAGATATTGACTTTGCAGAAGTACATGATTGCTTTACAATTGCAGAAGTAGTTGACACTGAAGACCTGGGATTCTTTGAAAAAGGAAAAGGTATTCAAGCTGTACGTGAAGAAAGAACAAAATTAAATTCCGATATTTCAATTAATCCATCAGGTGGTCTTAAATCAAAAGGACATCCAATAGGAGCTACAGGTGTTGGACAAGTAGTAGAAGTATTTGACCAGCTAACTGGAAAAGCAGGTGAAAGAACTGTTAAAGATGCAAAAATTGGTTTAACTCATAACTTTGGCGCAACTGGTGCAAGTTGTGCAGTTCACATATTTCAAAGTGTGTAAAATGACGATAGAAGAACAACTTATTCAATATGCTAAACAAGGCAAGCTATTAACTCACAAATGTACAGAGTGTGGATATCTTCATTTGTCAACTGCGTATTACTGCCTAAAATGTGGCAGCAAGGGATTTGAGGATGTTGTGTTAGATGGTGTAGGCTCTATTGCCACATATACCATAATTACAGTCGCTCCTGCAGGCTTTGAGAAATTTACCCCATATGCCTTTGTTGTACTTCAGCTAGATGATACACATTTACGAATATCTGGATTTATGGCAGGAATTGCTACTCCTGAGGATTTACCCGTTGGGACTAGGGCCAAAATTACAGGTTTTGAGGATGGTTGTGGAATCATCATTCAAAAGCAGTAAAATTATTTGCTTGAATTATTAAAAAAAATCAAAATCGATTCTTAATTATTTTGTATAATTGATCACTTTCATGTCAGTTGAAGTTACATGTGGTAAATGTGGTGAAAAGATCACAAACATGAAGATGCTAAAATCTCTAAAAGATGTAATGAGTCCTTACAGTGGTAAATGTCCTTCTTGTGGACAAAAACTTTCTACATCAGAGTTTTCCCTTGATGTCCAAGAAAACTGATCCAAAGAATCTCAAAAAGATCATTTCGATTTTCTAAATTAGATCTTTTGATCTCAATTCTTTGAATCCATGATCAAAAACTGATCCAAATTGAATCTATCATCAAGAAAAATGATCAAAAACTGATCCAAATTGAATCTATCATCAAAAAAATGATCAAAAATTATCTGAAATGATCTAGTCACAAGTCTTATTTACTCCTTATTTTTAGAATGATTTATGGAATTGGCTGAAGAAATATCAGAGCCAAAGAGAAGTGGAATTTTACAGTCTACATCAAAACGTGTAAGGATGATTTTCTCTGTTATGGCAAGTCCTAACAGAATTGATATTCTGAGAATCTTAAATTCCAAAGGTCCTCTGACCTATTCTGAATTAAAATCCCTAGCTGGATTCAAGTCCAAAAAAGAGAGTGGCAAATTTGCATACCACTTGAGAAAATTACTAAGACAATCACTTGTAGCATTAAACAAATCTGAAAGACGTTACACAATCACAAATCTAGGAAAACTAGTTTTGAGTTTGGCAAGACAAATTGAAGAAAGATCAATTATTGAAAGTGGAAAAATGTATGTTAGAACATCACATCAATCAATTGAAGAATTTAACTCTCATAAAATTATTCAATCTCTAGTTCGTGAAGGAAGTTTACCACTAGAACTAGCACAAAAAATTACTGAAGAAGTTGAAAACAGAATTTACAAATATCAGACTACTTATCTTACAGGCTCTTTAATTCGAGAAATGGTGAACTCTGTCCTCTTAGAGCACGGCCATGAAGAATATAGGAACAAACTTGCACGCCTAGGAATACCTGTTTATGATGTTCAGGAGATGATCTCCAATCTAGACAATGTAGATAATGGTGCAGAAGGCCTCTTGTTTAACACGGGACAGAGAGTTTTCGCTGAACATCTGCTAACAAACATCTTGCCAAAAGATGTAGCTGACTCGCATCTCTCAGGAGACTTGCACATTACTAATCCAGGTATTTGGTCCATGATTCCCGATACAATATTTGTAAATGTTAAAGAACTAATTGAAGATGGAATTGATCTTGGAGGAAAATATCTTGATGTATCAAGAATTGCTTCATCAAAACAACTAGATGAAATTACTAGTGCACTATCAATTGCTATATCTCTTCTCTCAAAAGAAGCTTCACAAGAGATTGTTCTTGATGGATTACCTTCATTATTTAGCAAACATTCAAAATCATTACCTGAACTTGAGCAGAAACTAACTGATGCATTTGCAACTGCATCAACTACATCAAAATACAACAAAGTTAGTACCAATATATCAATTAGATTACAATTGGGTTCTGACACAAAGATAATTAATTCAATTATTAATGCATACAAAAATTATACAAAGATTACACCAATACCAAAAATTGGTTTGATAATTGATCATGAAAAAGGAAAGATCACTGACGTATCAGAATCTGCATCTGAAATTCTTTCCTTAGGTGGTAAAGTCATGTTTGCAAAAGGTCAAACATCAAGCTTTGGTGTTACAAATGGATCTACTAAGACTCTTAGTCCACTATCAATTACATTGCAATCCGTTTCTATTAATCTACCAAGACTTGCTTTTGAATCAAACAAGGATGAAACTTACTTTAGAGCAAGACTTGCATTACTAATGAAACCCGCCTTGTCTTCTATGGCATTAAGAAAGAAAGAGATTTCTGATCTTACTAGAAGAGGACTAAATCCAATACTTGCAAAGAATACTCAATACATGCAAAGAAGTTCTGTATCACTTGTTGTAAATTTGGTAGGACTCAAAGAAGCAGTCTTTAACATACTTGGATTCCAAGACAACAAAGAAGGACGAGATATCCTACACAAAGTTATAGAAACTGCAGTTGATGTCGGAGCCAAAAAAGGCAAAGAATTAGGAGATACTGTGGCCATATCCATGATTGAATCTGAAGGTGCAACCAGATTTGCCACCCTTGATGGTGAGAAATATGGTAAAAATTCATCCCTTAATTCTATGGATGCTGATTACTATTCTGAAGGTGTTGTTATTAATGCCTCTGAGATATCTGATTTAACGGCAAAAAGTGAGCCTATTTCTGAATGCAACAAACTCTCAAAACTACTTAACGGTGGTTTACTTGTAACATTGAGCATTGACAAAGATGCCAAGCCTGAAGAAATTAAGAAAGCAATAGAGAAAGCATCAGAACTTACTCCATCTTTCAAGCCTGTTAAGAAAATTTCAATATGTGGTGAATGTGGATTTAAAGATGAACCATTTGATGACAAGTGTCCCAAGTGTAAGTCACCATATGTTGTCTGAAATTCGTAAATGAAAAACTAGTAACGATCATTTTGAAAAATATTTTGATCTAATTCAGAGTGGCGATCATCGTCGTTTACAACTAAAGTTATGCCAGTATGAAGTTCATAGTAGCGGTGTTAAAAATATTGACACATTGATGGGTCAAGATCAAAACTTTTCGAGCACACAAGTTATATCCACATTGTTTCTAACCACTTCGGGGAGATTATAATGGATAATTCACAAATAGAAAATACGATCAATGAGATCCGTAAGCGCAGTGGCGCAGTAACGGCTTTCAATAAAAACAAAATTTCTAATGCCATCTTTAGGGCATTGGCTGCCACCTCTAAAGCCGACCGTGGTTTAGCCGATCAACTAGCCGAAAAAGTAGTTGACAAACTAGTAGAGCAAGGATTTACGAGTTCTAGAACTCCAACAGTTGAGGATATTCAGGATATTGTAGAATCTACTTTAATCGATAGTGGTAATAGCGATATTGCAAAAGCCTACATTGTTTACAGACATGAAAGAAGAAAATTAAGAGATGAAAAGAAAAAGGTTCTAAATCTTAAAGCCTTAGACCCAGTTTCCAAGAAATTTGACTTGAATTGTCTTAGAGTACTAGCATCAAGATATCTTTTCAGAAATGGAAAAAATGAGATTATTGAATCACCAACTCAAATGTTTGAAAGAGTTGCAATTCTAGTTGGAATTGGTGATATTCTTTATGATGCTCAAGTATTTGATAAATCAGGAAATACTAAACAAGACATTGAAGAAGCACAATCTTATCTTGAGAAATTAGATGCCTTTGACTATAAATTCAAAGTAGGACCTTATTTCTTTAACAAGTGGCATTTCAGATCTTTGATCAATCACTATGTTACACTTGCAAACAAAGGTCAAATGAAAGTAAGTTTCAAAGATTTACTGACATTATTAGCAGCAAAGAAGCTTGACAACTATGCAGACAAGATAACTGAATATCTTGAGCTAATGACTGCACAAGACTTTCTACCAAATTCACCAACAATGATGAATGCTGGGGGTAGATTAGGACAACTCTCAGCATGCTTTGTACTTGGAATGGAAGATGGAATGGAACAAATCATGAAATCAACCTCTGATGCAGCATTAATCTTCAAATCAGGCGGTGGAGTAGGTATCAACTACTCTGATCTGCGTGAAGAAGGCGATATTGTAGCATCAACTTCAGGTGTAGCATCAGGCCCTGTGTCCTTCATGAATATTATCAATACAGTCACTGAAGTCGTTAAACAAGGAGGAAAAAGACGTGGTGCAAACATGGGAATCATTGAAGCATGGCATCCTGATGTTGAAAAATTCATCACAAACAAAACAGAACCAGGCATTTTAGAGAACTTTAACGTAAGTGTTGGAATCTGGGAAGACTTTTGGCATGCACTTGTCAATACCGCTGATGGTAACTATGTCTTACGTAGTCCACGTGACAAAAAACCGGTAAAAGAAATCAATGCACATCAACTCATTGATCTAATTGCATTATCTGCATGGAAGAGTGCAGAGCCTGGTTTGATCTTCTTTGATCAAATTAACAAATACAATGTATTTGCAAAAGCAAGACAAGCACCACTAAGAGCTACAAATCCATGTGGAGAACAAAGTCTGTATCCATACGAATCATGTAATCTAGGCTCAATTAACTTGGTAAATCTTGTAAAGAGACAAGCAGATGGAACCTATGAATTTGATTGGCAAAGATATGAAGAGACAATCAGAAAGACAACAAGATTCCTTGATAACATCATTGATGTTAATCACTATCCAGTACCAGAAATAGATGTAGCATCAAAAGAATCTAGAAGAATTGGATTGGGAGTAATGGGAGTAGCTGATCTTCTTTACAAATTAAGAATCCCATATAATTCCAAAGAAGGATATGAACTACAATCAAAACTATCAGAAGCTCTGACATACTATTCAATGGAAGAAAGTGTTGCACTTGCAAAATCTAGAGGTGAGTTCCCACTTTGCTCAAGGACTGAATACCCTGAAGGAAAGATCCCAGTAGCAGGATACTATGAGAAACCAAAAGAATCTCACTCCTATGAATGGGATGCACTAATTGAGAAAATTAAAAAATATGGTATCAGAAATGTTTTGACTACCACAGTTGCACCAACAGGTACACTCTCTATGATTGCAGATTGTTCAAACGGAATGGAGCCTGCATTTGCTCTAGTCTTTGAGAAGAGAGTTACTGTTGGAAGATTCTTCTACACAAACAAGATTGTTGAAGAAGTCTTAAAGGAAGAAGGTCTTTACAACGATGAAATTCTTGCAAAGATTGCAGACAATTATGGTTCCTTGAAAGGTATTGAAGAGATTCCACAATGGATGCAAGATGTCTTTGTTACAGCAATGGATATTCATTGGGCTGATCATCTTATGGCTCAAGGAGTATGGCAAGATTGGATTGGAAATGCAATTGCAAAAACAATCAACATGCCTTATGACGTAACTGCTGAAGATGTAAAATCTGCATATCTTCTTGCACATGAAATAGGACTAAAGGGAATTACCGTTTATCGTGACGGTTCAAGACATAAACAAGTCCTTCATATGACTAGTGAAAATGCTGAAAAGACATTTGATGTTACACCAAGTGAACATGTAACAGAGTATGTTACAAAGAATATTACAAATTCATATGTTCAATCTCAAGTCAATGCAGCACTTGCATTAAAACCACATGACGAAGAAATTGTACTTGAACCTCCAAAACAAGAAGAGATTTCTGAAGATCGTTTGTGTCCAACATGCAAAAATAATCTTGTCTTTGTAGAGGGATGTAGTATCTGCATTGAATGTGGATACAGTGGTTGTACTTCTGGATAAATTACAGAATCACAACTTTTTTACTTTCTTTTCTTTTTGAATCTGTATGGATATCAAAATTCTAGGCATAGTTGTAGGCATAGCAGTAATTATTGGAGCTGCCGCAGTTGTCTTGTCTACACCTGAAACTCAGATTACTTCACAGCAAACTAATGACAAAATTGGTCTTGTGATCAATACTCCTAGTCAGTCTGTATCGTTGCAACAAATTGATCAAATCTATACTGATGCTGCATCTACAGGAATAGGAAGAAGTAATGTCTATCTATTTTGGAATATTGTAGAACCACAACGTGGAGAATTTGATTGGAGTCAATCCGATATTTTGATGGGATTAAATGAAAAAAATGATCTCAAAGTTACACTGTTCTTTTCAATAATTAATGGAGAAACTTTAGGACCATTTCCAAACTGGATTGGAAAACCATCTCTTAACGCAATTGGAGAGGACAGATTAATCACTGTACTTGATGAAATTTTGTCTCGATACCACATTATCGATTCTGTAATTATTTCAGGAGAAACTGAATCTCAATTTAGATACTATGAACAAAATATTCCAGTTTACAAGGAGTTGTTTTCTAATGTATATCAGAAGATAAAAGAGAAACATCCTGATGTAAAGTTTGGAAATTCATTTGCACTACATCAGGTACTCAATAAAGACTTGAAAAACATAGTAAGTGAACTAGCCATTGGTGATTTTGTTGCATTTTCATATTTTCCAGTCGATAGCCTTAATGATATAATTAAAACTCCTCAGCAGGCAAAAGAAGATTTGAATCAAGTATTTGAAATCATTCCTGACAAAAAAGTAGCATTTTTTGAGATCAGCTGGAGCACCTCTGTTTTTGTTGGAGGAAATTCTACAACTCAGAGTGATTTTCTGCAAAAATCCTTCGAGTTTTTCTCTGAAAAAGAACCAGAGATTGAATTTTTGACATGGTATAGACAGTACGACAGACCTGAGAATACATGTATTGCAGAACAACAAGATATTGGAGAAGAGAAAATTAGTGTGGGAGGGGGTTCAGGTTTGGGAAGTAGTGAGTATGTAATTGAACGACTAAATCATTATGTTTGTAACGCAGGACTAGTTGAGATTAATGGAAACCCAAAACCTGGATGGAATGAATTTAAAAATCAAATTCAAATGATAAACTAGTATGATTTCTCTTATTCTAGCTGAATCTTCGATTGAAACAATTCCTAACGAGATGAAAGATCACCCTTCAGTGATATCTCACGAAAGAAAACTCGGAAAGGATTATTCTGAAATACTATTGGATAATTCATGGCATTTTGCTGCAATGAAAGGAATTGAAAATGAAATTAAACGTGGAAGACCTGATCTAGTTCATTTTTCTATTTTAGAGGCAACAACAATTCCGCTTTACTATAAAAATAAAATAAAAATATTCATTCATACAATTAATGATAAAGTAATTGCTATTGGAGAAAATGTCCATATTCCAAAATCATATCATAGATTTGAAGGACTTTTTGAAAAATTATTCTTGGAGAAAAAAATTACTGTTAATGACAATGAACTACTGTCAATTAAAGATCAATCTTTTTCTGAACTAGTTGACCAGATCAATCCATCAAAAGTTGTAGGATTATCAACTACAGGCAAATCAAGTTCATTTGAAAAAATTGGTACTACATTAGATGATAATTCATGTCTTGTAATTGGAGGTTTTCAGAAGGGACATTTCTCTGATTCAATCAAAAACAAATTCACTGATCTATTTTCTGTTGGAGAAACATCACTTGAAGCTCATGTTGTTGTTGCTAGGATGCTATATGAGTATGAAAAAACCATTTTTATGTAGGTCTAGAAATTTGCATTCTGTTGCAGTCATAGTATAGCCTGGTTAGTATTCGGGGTTTCCAACCCTGTGACGCGGGTTCGAATCCCGCTGACTGCATTTATTCATTCTAATGAGAACCAATTTTTAGCTCCATTCTATGATAATATTGTGAAACCTGCACTTCAAAAGATTGCCATGGAGAGAATGCAAATTCTTATTGATAGTGCAATTTCTAATGCTAGAACAAATCCAGAATTATCTCAACGTCAAGCATCAATTGCAAGAAGAATCAGTACTAGACATAAAATTCGAATGCCTTATGATCTTAGGATGGTTTTTTGTAAAAAATGTAAATCATTTATCGCACCAGGAATTAATTCCAGAATTCGGCTTGGGAGAGCATCTGTCAAGTCGATCAGAATAAGTTGTAATTTGTGTGGGCATACTTATCGTAAAATAATACCTCAATGATTTATAAGACGATTATCGATTTTTTCACCTTATGGCAAAGGTATACGATGTACCAGCAGATGTACTAATTACAAGATTAGCTGATATTCTAAAGAATGAAGATATTCCAGCTCCTTCTTGGATTCCATTTGTTAAAACAGGAGCTCATGCTGATAAACCGCCTCAAGATAGAGATTGGTGGCATACTCGATGTGCATCATTAATGAGAAAAATTTACCTTAATGGCCCAATTGGAGTAAACGAATTAAGAAATGAATATGGTGGTGGTAAACCATCTGGATATGGAGCTGCTCATCATAGAGATGCCGGTGGTGCAATTATCCGTAATGCAATTCATGGATTAGAAAAACTCGGTTATGTAGAAATAGTAGAGAAGAAAGGACGTATTATTTCTAAACAAGGAATGCAAAAACTGGATAGACTAGCAACAGAAATTCTTAAAGAAATGATCGTTGAAAATCCACAATTGAAAGTATACACTTAGATTCAAAATGAGTTTTCCAGAACCTAACGAACTACCTCAAGATAACCCAAATCATGAGCATGCTGCACAAAAGGAGCAAATTCTAAAGCAAATTCTCACTCCTCAAGCAAGAATGAGGTTAAACAATATCAAAATGGTGAAATCTGAATTATCCGATCTTGTAGAGCAATACTTGATTGGAATGGCAACTCAAGGAAAGATTCCCGGTCAGATAAATGACGATCAACTAAAGCAAATTTTACTTTCAATTCAACAACCAAAACGTGATTTTAAGATAAATCGCATCTAATACTGAAAAAATATAATTATGGGTAACCTGACGAACTAGTCATGAAAGCAGTTGTTTACAATGAATACGCACCAGATGATAATTATTCTAAAATCCTCAAAGTCCAGGATATAGATGAACCAAAACCAAAAGCAGATGAGGTAATTTTTACCAATAAAGCATCCGCATTAAATTATAATGATATTTGGGGAATGAGAGGAGTACCAGTTGCAGTTCCACTCCCACATGTTTCTGGATCTGATGTTGCAGGAGATGTAATTGCAGTTGGTGAAGATGTAACTAATTTTAAAGTAGGTGACAGAGTTGTTTCTCATTCTAATTTGGCATGTAGAGTTTGCAAGGCATGTACTGATGGAAGAGAATTTGATTGTATCAAAAGACAAGTTTGGGGTTTCCAGACTGGACCTCTTTGGGGTGCATACTCTGAACAGATTCATTTACCAGAAGTTAATGTTTCCAAAATTCCAGAAGGAGTTTCATATGATGATGCAGCTGCTGCATCAATGACTTTGTTGACATCATGGCATATGCTTGTCGGCAGAGCAAAAATCACTCCAGGACAAACTGTCTTGATTATGGGTGGTGGTTCTGGAGTTGGAAGCTTTGGAATTCAAATAGCAAAACTCTACAATTGTGATGTAATTGCAACTGCAAGTCCTGATAAATTAGATAAATGTCTAGAACTTGGTGCAGATTATGCAGTAGACCACAGAAAAGACGACTGGAGTAAAGAAGTCTTTAAGATATCCAAAGAAATTGCAAAAACAAAAGGTGAAGCACCTGGAATTGATATTGCATTTGATCATATTGGTGAAACCCACTTCAACAAACAACTAACATTACTGAAGTATGGTGCATCTCTTGTCTCATGTGGAGCTACAACAGGTTATGACGCAAATATAGATCTTAGACACATATTCTTCAAAGGAATTAACGTCTTAGGTTCAACACAAGGAACCAAAGCTGAACTTGATCAAGGCCTTTATTGGATGGGTCAAGGAAAAATCAAAGCTGCAATTGATTCAACATATACATTTGAACAAGCAGCAGAAGCTCACACAAAGATGTTAACCGGAAAAGGAATGTTCGGAAAAATCTTAATGAAGCCAGAAGGCGCTTAGTCATTTAATGACACAGCTTTTCCGAAGTCTCATTTTTGTTCCAGGTAATAATCCAAGATTTCTGGAAAAAGCAAAAACCATTCAAGCCGATATAGTTTGTTTTGATTTAGAAGATTCTGTACCAGATAATGAAAAAGTCAAAGCAAGAAATCTTATAAAATCTGCATTAAAATCTAGAAAATCATACCAATCCTCAATTTTTGTACGCACAAATTCCCCATTATCTGGAAAAGTTCCATCTGATCTTAAAGAAATCATCCAAAAAGGCATTGATGGAATCGTAATTCCCAAAGTAAACAATGTTTCAGAATTAAAAAAGATAGTAAAATCTCTAACTAGTTTAGAAAAGACTCGAAAATTAAAACCCACTCAAATAATCCCATCAATTGAATCTGCTGAGGGAGTTGTTAATACGTATAACATAGCATCATTTGGAAAACGAGTCTCTGCTGTAGTCTTTGGCGTCTTTGATTTGTTAAATGATATGGGTGTTGAATATACCAAAAATTCTGAAGGTGAAAAATACTCTAGAGGAAAAATTCCTTTGGATTGCCATGCAGCCGGAGTTTCATCTATTGATGCAATTTGGCAAGATCTTAAAGACTCTAAAGGATTTGAAAGGGATTGCAAACTTGGTAAAAGCCTTGGCTATTCAGGAAAAAGCATTATCCATCCTGATCAAATATCTGTAGTTCACAAATTATTTCATCCAAACAAAGGAGAAATCTTATGGGCCAAAAAAGTCTGTAAAACCTATCTTGAATCAACAAAAAAAGGAAAAGGAGCTACTACAGTTGATGGAAAAATGATTGATGAAGTACATTTCAAACAAGCAAAAGCATTACTAGATCTAGTAAAATAGTATGTTCTATAGCTTGACTATTCCAATGATTCAAGAATTGATTTCATACTGGTACTCTTAGAAAATACTTTCTTTGATACAATTCCATTAACTATCGTTTTATCTTTTTTAATATCTAATTTAATTTCCTCAAATACACATTGGAGTTTAGAGATTTTTTTACTTTCACTTAAAATTTTTCCTGATTCTATTATAATCCCACTTAAAATCAAATTTTCAATTTTTCTATAACCTGAAGTCTTTGGAACTTTAGCTTCTTTTAGAATTTTTGGAATTGTATATTCATTATCTAATAATGTCGAAATAATTTTTCTTGTTTCAATATCCGCAAATATTTCTAATATTAAATCAGAAAGTTTTTGATTAGTAATAGAAACTAAAAATTTATCATCTTTCTTTTTTACTTTAAGTATTTTATTAATACAATCCTTTTCAAATTTACTAACATTAATTTGAGAATTTTTTTTTAAAACACTAGTAAATTTCTGAAAATGTTCTATAGATAATTTTATTGACATCCCATGCTCAAGAAACAATTCACGTTCTACACTCTTCAAAATATCAAGATTTAATCTACTTTTGATCTCATTTGTTAATTCTGATGATATTAGCCTGTCAATACCACTCATATCATAGGCTTGAATATGGAAAATATTAAAGCACCGCTTTTCTAACTATGATCAGAAAATGACTAAATCAGTAATTGTTATAGATGATGATGAAGATACTGTTAGATTATTTAGTGAATTTCTTGAAGAAAATGATATCAACGTAGTTGGAAATGGATTTGATGGTATTACTGCTGTAAAATTATTCAAACAAACAAAACCTGATGTTGTGCTCATTGATCTTAACATGCCTAATGGCAGTGGATTTTATGCAATTAAAAAAATTCAAAGTATTGATCCTAAAGCAAGAATAATAGCAGTTTCAGCAGATGGAAGTTATTCTACTGAAGAAAAATTAGATAAGCTAAACATCCCGCTAATCCAAAAACCATTTAGAATGGATAAAGTAGTATCAATTATCCAGAACTAACCAAAGTCCCAAAAATGGGACTTTTCATATAATCTTATATTATAAACTTCATAACAATTTTTTATGAGTAAACGTGTTACAATCATGATTGATGAAGATCTTGATAAAAAAATCAGACTAAGACAAGCAAAGCTGATTCAGCAAGAACAGTCATCATATAGTTATTCAAAAGTATTGAATGAAACTCTTAGAAAAGTATTGAAATAATTCTTTTCTCACTTATTTCCTTTATTAGAATAGGTTAAAGACAATGAATTTTATTTAATTTCAAATACAATGGTAAATCTACTTGATCCTTCAAACGTCATAACTAGAATGTTTAATGCAGGAAAATATGATGAAATGTACGATTATTGTAAGAAAATGCTTGAAAAAATACCCAATGACATGGTGGCTTTACAAAACATTTCACTTTCTTTAATCTATTTGAAAAAATTTGAAGAGGCCATTACCTACTGCGATAAGGTATTAGAAATAAAAAAATCAGATTCCTATGCTCTCAAAAACAAAATTTACTCTCTAGAAAATTTAAAAGAATATGAAAAAGTTCTTGAATTTTGCGATGAAATTTTATCTACAAATCTAAATGATATTTGGGCTCTCAATAGTAAGGGTCTGACATTAAACGAGTTAGACCGTCACAAAGAAGCTCTAGAATGCTATGAAAGTGCACTTGTAATAGATCCCAATGACGTTACAGCATTAATGAATAAAGCAATTTCTCTGAGTCACCTTGAAAATTATCAACAAGCAATTGAATTCTATGACAAAGCACAAACTGTTGATAATAGTTTAAAGGAAATACCTTTAGCAAAATCTAGGTTATTTGAAAAATTAAGAATGCCTGATGAAGCATTCTTAGCTGCACAAGGAGTTCTAAACAACGATATGGAAAAAATCATAATGAGTGCCAAAGAAAACAAGTGCACAGTTTTTCATCAATTTTGTCAGAATGAATTCGAAGAGTATGATTCTAAATAAATAATCAATACAGATTATCTAAATCATTTTATACATAGAATTTGTATCAACGTTAATGTTTACTGGAATCGTTGAAGGAATTGGTAAGATAGTAAAAATTAGTAAAAATACAAAAAATAGAAGTGCAATCCAAATGACTGTAAATTTAGGAAAGCACTCTAAAGGATTGAAAATTGGACAAAGTGTTGCTCTAAACGGTGTTTGCCTAACTGCCACAAAATTAAACAAATCTAATTGTATTTTTGAAATGATTGAAGAAACTACAAAAAAAACAGATCTGGGAAATTTGAAAGTAGGTGGAGTTGTAAATATTGAACGCAGTTTAAAAGCTGGAGATAGATTGGAAGGACACTTTGTTTTAGGACATGTAGATGGTGTAGGAGTAATTAAAAAAATTCTCAAAAAACCAAAAGAAGTTCAAGTATGGTTTGAAGTTCCCAAAAGTTTGTCAAAGTATGTTGTGAAAAAAGGTTCCATTGCAGTAGATGGAATTAGTTTGACAGTAGTTGACATTAAAAACACCCTGGCATCAGTTTCTTTAATTCCTCACACAATTGAAGTAACGAACTTTCATACCAAAAAAATTGGCGATAAAGTTAATATTGAAACTGACATTCTTGGTAAATACATTCTAAAATAAAGCCAATTATCTACAATTTTAGTGGTAATTACCAGTTTTTTAGTAAACTTTATAATTAGATTGCAGAGATTTTTGTATATGTCCCTCGAATCTGCCTTGCAATCACTAAAACGTGGAGAATTTGTTTTATTGTTTGATTCTGCCGGACGAGAAAATGAGATTGATATGGTAGTAGCTGCAGAATTTGCTTCTCCTGAACATGTTGCAAGAATGCGTCAACATGCTGGAGGATTGTTATGTATTGCAATAGATCATAATTTTGCATCTTCACTTGAATTAAAATACATGCATGAAATTCTCTCTGATTCTACAATTTCTAATAAGGAGATGATTATGGGTTTGGCACCTTATGGTGATCACCCTACCTTCTCATTGTCAGTTAATCACTATCAGACCTATACTGGAATTACTGATAATGATAGATCCTTGACAATTCGTGAAATGGCAAATATCTACAATGTTGAAAACAAACAGAAAAAATTTGCTTCATCTTTTAAAACTCCAGGACATGTTCCTTTGTTAATTGCATCAAAGGGATTACTTGCTGCACGACAAGGACATACTGAAATGTCTGTATATCTAGCCCAACTGGCAGGATTAACCCCCGTTACTGCAATTTGTGAAATGATGGATGCTGAGACATATACTGCCTTATCTGTTGATAAAGCAGAGAAATTTGCAAAACAGAATGGAATTCCA
This sequence comes from Candidatus Nitrosopumilus sp., assembly GCA_041603475.1. Classification (GTDB taxonomy): domain Archaea; phylum Thermoproteota; class Nitrososphaeria; order Nitrososphaerales; family Nitrosopumilaceae; genus Nitrosopumilus. Next base: position 23,674 of record JBFIEJ010000001.1, read on the forward strand.
TTAATTGATGGAAAAGAACTATTAGAATACGCCAAGGTGCATTAGTATTGAACATTGCTGTAGTGGTTTCGGAATTCAATGAAGAAGTGACATCTAGGATGCTTTCTGTTGCTATAGAAAAAGCAGCTTTAATGAAATTAAAAATTACTCATACCTGTAAAGTCCCTGGTGCCTATGATATGCCTATTATTGTAGATTCATTGTTGAGAAAAAAGGAAGTAGATGGTGTAGTTACATTGGGTGCAATCATTAAGGGTCAAACTAAGCATGATGAAGTAATTTCTCATTCAGCTGCAAATGCTCTAACTGATTTATCAATAAAATACCAAAAACCTGTTTCTTTAGGCATATCAGGTCCAGGAATGCAAGAAAGACATGCATATGCCAGAATTAGACCTGTGGCAGAACGTGCAGTAGAGGCAGTTGTTAAAATTGCTACTGAACTTGAAAGGATAAGAAAATGATTCAACTTAGTATTTTAAAAATTAGTGGGTATGGACCTTGGACTTTAACATTGGGTAGTGACAGAGAGCACGAATTACAAATGCTTCAAGCAGCATTGTATAAAGAAGTACAAAAATTATTTTCTGAAAAAAACTGTTTGGTGTTTCTCAACCGTGCAGATGAATTTTTTGTAGTTTCAAATGGAATTGAATTAGATGATCATATTGAAATTCAAAAATCACTAGAAAAATTATTTGATGTACGTCTGACTATTTCTATTGGTTATGGTGAATCTCCTTTTGATGCAAATTTGAATGCATATGAGGGAAAGAAAACTGAAATAATTTTGAATAAAGAACATAATATTTTTGGTTTTGTTAATGGAAAGACTGATTCAAAAGTTTCTATAATGCATTTAGATGTAGATGATCTTACTTCGAGAAGAAAAACAAATTCACCTTATGAAATTTCATCAACTATTTTTGAACTATATTCAAAGATGTCAAAATTTTTCCTCCAAAAAAACTCGCTTACATTTTTTATGGGAGGTGATAATTTTATGGTAATAGCATCAGATGAGGCAAAAAATTCTGTCAAGAAATTTATTGATATGATTAAGTCTGATGATGATATTTCATTGAATTGTGGTATCGGTAATGCTTCTACAGGCAGAGAAGCTGTAAAATTAGCCACAAAATCACTTGACACAATTAGAGAAATTCGAGATTCAGGAAAAGACAAACCTGAAGTTTATGAATTATCATGTTGATCAAAAACATTAGTGCACTATTAGGTTCTAACTTAGAATTTGTTTCAAATACCAATGTAAAAATTGAAAATCAAAAATTCAAAAAAATTCATCAAAAAATTATTCCTAGTAAAAATGAAGAATCAATAGATGGACAAGGACTGCTATTAATTCCAGGTTTCATTAATGCACATACCCACATTGGAGATTCTATTGGAAAAGACGTATCGCTGGATAATACTGTGGATCAAAAAATTCATCCTGTATTTGGAGCAAAATCAAAAATTCTTAAAAACACGTCTGATGATCATCTTCTCAATTTTATGAAAAATACATGCCATTCAATGATTAGAAAGGGGATCACGACATTTGTCGATTTTAGAGAGGGTGGCTTAGATGGTGTTATTTTACTAAAAAAAGCACTAATTGGAATTCCTTTACGCCCTATAATTTTAGGAAGACTGGAATTTTATCAAACAGCTTCAGAAATTAAAAAAAACCAAAAATTCCCAAATTCAAAAAATGAGGATCTAAAATCATTATTACAAGAATGTGATGGAATTGGATTAAGTGGTGCAAATGAAAATAGCACATCTGTACTTTGCCATTATTCAAAAACACCAAAGATTAGAGCAATTCATTCTTCAGAAACCATGCAAAGTGTTTCTAAATCAAAAAAGAATACAGGAAAATCTGAAACATCTAGAGCATTAATTTTGAAACCAAATTTTTTGGTTCACATGACTTTTGCGACAAAAACAGATCTTAGGAATGCTTCTAAAAAAACAGACGGTATTGTAATTTGTCCAAGAGCCAACTCTTCACTTGCAGAAGGAATTCCTGACATTAAATTAATGAAAAAGGCTGGATGCACTTTGGCTTTAGGCACGGATAATGTGATGATTAACTCTCCAGACATGTTCAGAGAAATGGATTTTCTATGGAAGGCAACCATGGGAATTCATAAAAAAAGAATTGATCCTAAAGAAATTCTTAAAATGGCTACAGTAAATGGCGGTAAAATTTTAAAAAAAAATATTGGTGTTATTGAAACTGGAAAAATTGCTGATTGCATATTTCTTGACAAACATGCATTGGATTTAGAACCAATGCATAATCCTTATGCCTCAATTGTTCAAAGAGCTTCAGAGTCATCAATTAAAGCAGTAATGATTGGAGGTAAAATAGTTCATGGAAAGATCTAGACCGTTTGTGATTTTAAGTGCAGCAACATCAATTGATGGAAAAATTGCAACTAGAACAGGTGCCTCAAAACTTTCATCAAACCTAGATGTCATTAGAGTTCATAAATTACGCTCCAAAGTTGATGCAATACTTGTAGGAAAAAATACTGTATTCAAAGATGATCCAATTTTAACTGTTAGACATGTCAAAGGCAAAAACCCCATTAGAATCATTTTGGATTCTAAAGGTAGAATACCTGAAAATTCAAAAATTTTACAAACTGCAAATCAATATCATACCATAATTGCTGTTTCTAAGAGTATTAGTAAATCAAATTTGAAAAAACTAAACAAATTTCCAGTAGAAGTAATCACTGCAGGTCAAAGTTCAGTAGATGTAAAACAATTGCTAAGCAAACTTTGGAAAAGAAAAATTAAAACAATTCTAGTTGAAGGCGGTGGAATGATCAATTGGGAATTTATTAAACAAAATTTATTTGATGAAATGATTATCACTATATCTCCATATCTTATTGGTGGAAATGATTCGATTTCCTTAGTTCAAGGAAATGGTTTTGGAAAAATATCAAACTCTCCAAAACTACGTCTCAAATCTATCAAGAGGCTCAAAAATCACCTTGTTTTGCATTATGCTAAGGTGTAAGTTATTATACTTTATTTAAAATAAAACTACAAGAAATTGGCAGTAAAAAAGAAAGCTACAACAAAAAAGAAAGCAGCACCAAAAAAGAAAGCTGTAACAAAAAAGAAAGCAGCACCAAAAAAGAAGGCTACAAAATCAAAAACAAAGAAACCAGCATTTGGTGGTTATGCAATTAATTTTGCAGGCCGTAAAGAAACTGTAGAACAAGTTTTTGGAAATAAACCAATTGCACCAAGTGAAATGACCAAAAAGATTTGGGCATTTGTAAAATCAAAAAGCCTTTCTAATCGTTAAACCCACTTGTTAACGATAACTCGTTAACTAATTTCATTCTTTTAATTATTTTTAAAAAAATAAGATATAGATATTGGATTAAATGATAAATTTTAATGTCTACTGCATCCTTACGACGCGATCATGAGTTAATTGAAAAAGTTATCAAAGCAATGGAATCTACAATTCAGCTTTTAAGTGATGGTAAACAAATTCCCGAATCAATTCTATTGCCTGTTATTGATTTTTCAAAAAATTTTACAGATGTTTGTCATCATACTAAAGAAGAAAAATCTTTGTTCCCAGCATTAGAAAATGCTGGTATGCCAAGTAATATGGGTCCTATTGCAATGATGTTAATTGATCATCAACGTTCTAGGGAAATTGGAACTCAAATGGAAGAGTCTGCTAAAGTTTATCTCTCATCAGGTGATTCAAGTAAATTGATTTCAGATATGAAACAATATGTTGAACATATTACTGAACATCTATGGAAAGAAAATAACCGATTGTTTATGATGGCAGAAGCTCGATTACAGTATGTTGCAGAAAAAGTAGACAATGAACTAAATCAAATTGAGGAATCAAAACTTAATGAATTAGGAAAATCACGAAAGCATTATGAGGAATTAGCTGAAAATCTCACAAGAGATGTTTCTCAACAGGGTAACTAAATTTGTCTTATAGCCTATTTGGTCAAGTAGTTGGAGTTAGAAAATTTGTTAATGGTGACCTTGAACTAGACTTTTATCATGAGGATGAAATTACTGAATATCGCTCATCATCTGATCCAGGAAAATTAAGTAATTTTCCAAAGGAATTAGCTGATATGCTGGCTGCAACATTGGCTACAAATGTATGTGTAGAGATTTACTTTGATGAAAATGGAAATGCCACTCATGTTGAGCTAGAAGAATGTGATGATGATTTGGATGAAGAAGATTTTGACGAGGACCCAGTCCATGAGGAATCATGAACTTTGAAAGTATTCCAAAGCTCAAGGCGTTCCCAAGATCTCTTTGATCTTCACTCAACTAACTAATGTCATCGAGTGTCCTCGCCACAGTAAATTATGTCAAATTCATACTTAAGGGATACTCATAATTCCCAAATAGTGGAATAATTATTCTACGTAGTGATGATGTGTAAGATTATCATAGAATCTAACTGATTTTATATTTACAAATTCTAACATGCCATATCTTGACAATTCTCTTCCAAATCCACTGTGCTTTATGCCGCCAAATGGAATTCGAGGATCAGAAATTACTACATTGTTGACACTTACAATCCCGGATTCAATTCGTCTTGACATTTTTTCTGCTTTTGCAAGATCTTTTGTCCAAATAGTAGCTCCTAACCCAAATTCAATATCATTTGCCAATTTTATTGCCTCACTTTCGTTTTCAACAATTGTAATTGGTGCAACAGGTCCAAAGGTTTCTTCATTGGCAATTCTCATGTTTGGTTTAACGTTTGTCAGAATAGTTGGTTTATAGAAACATCCTTTTCCTTCCATCTCTGATCCTCCTAAAAGAATTTCAGCACCCTTCTCTTTTGCATCCTCTACAATGCCAGATATTGTTTCAAGACCTGATTTGCTTGAAAGAGGTCCCACATCTGTCTCAATTGACATTGGATCTCCTACATTTAGTTGAGATGTTTTTTTGATAAATAATTCAATGAAATCTTTAGCTATATTTTTTCCTACGAAGAATCTTTTTGATGCTACACAACTTTGACCGCAATTAATGAATCTGCCCTTTACTGCACCTTCTGCTGCCTTTTCAATAATTGCATCATCTAATACTATGAAAGGATCACTTCCACCTAATTCTAAAACACATTTTTTCAAATTCAATGCTGCTCTCTCGCCTACTTTTGCACCTGCATTTGTGCTACCAGTGAATGTGACTGCATTTACATCTGAATCAATTAGATGGTTAGCAGAATCTACACTTCCCACTACTGTTTGAAAAATACCATCTGGTATTCCAGATTCTGTAAATGCTTTTTCAATCTCAATTCCTGATTGCATTGTAATTCTTGATGGTTTCATTACAATTACATTTCCTGCCATCAAACATGGTGCTGCAAATCTTAGAGCCTGCCAATAAGGAAAATTCCATGGCATGATAGAGCCAATTACACCTAATGGTTCAAAAGTCAAAAAACTTTTTCTTGCATCCGTGTTTAGAACTTCATCTGATAGAAAACTATCTCCATGATCAGCATAGAATTCTAATGCCCATGCACATTTTTCAATCTCTCCAATTGATTCCTTGAGTGCTTTTCCCATTTCAGACGTAGCAACTTTGGCAAGTTTTGTTTTGTTTTTCTTTAGATATTCTACTAAATTGTAAATGTAACTTCTGCGCTTTTCATAATCTTTTTTCCATTCAGGAAATGCTCTTCTTGCTTTTCCAACTAATTCATTTACTTGATTTTTATCCATTGCAGAATATGTTGAAATTTCCTCACCAGTTGCTGGGTTTACGGTAATAATTTGACTCAAGGATTTTTCCAAGAATTTCTCCTATTTATTTTAGTATTGTCTTCAGATTTTTTTAGGATACATTAAAAGCATTTTTGAGTATGAATCCATCATATTGTGAATGAATTGATCGTAAGATTTCATACCTGATATTCTAACTTGAGAATACCATTTTAGATAGTTATCATAATTTTCAATCTGATTAATCATTATTTCACTTAGATTATCTGAATATGATTTGAGATTTTTCAACAATTTTTCATCAATATTCATTTTATCAAAAAATTCCTTTTCTGACAGTAAACAGGCTCCAAAAATATCATCTAAAACATGAAGATATTCCTTGTAAATATCTGAGTAGATTTGAAATTGCGAGGGGATCTGCATTTCCATTTTTTTGATTATTTTTGATGTATTGTCTTTGAAAATATTACAAACTGAAATTTGATTTTCTGTGGTCATAAATTATCACTAGTTAATTTTGTATTTAGTTTTATTTCCAGATCAGAAAATTTGTTGCATGTCTTTTTTAATTTCATCAATTTTCTTTGAATAAGCTTTTTTAGATTTATCGTTCTTTTTTAGATTTAAAACATTTCCACAAGATGGGCACTTGAACATTCCTTCTAATGATTCTTCAAATGTCACTCTTGGACAATCTTCATTTCCACAATGATAAAAGTCAGATGCATTTTCATAATCTAATCTTTGCTGTAGTCTTTCAGTAATTTTCTTTTTTTGATTTTCAATGAAATGTTCTACCTCTTCTCTCCTTGTTCTCCATCTATAGACAAACCATCCTTTTCTTTCGTCTTTGACTCTAATTCCTGTAATGAGAGATTTTCCAAATAGATCATACAGCACTTTTCTTACCATGTTGATTCTTAGACCTGTAGAACTTGCAATTTCTTCATCAGTAGCATCTTCAGCCTTTAAAAGAGATCTTGCCACTTTGAGATATTCATCTCCTCCAATCATGGAAGCTATTCTAACAAATGGATCTTCGTATTTGTCTACCAACTCTAATTTCTCCTAATTTTCTACTATTAATCCCTTGTTTCTTTTACCTGTACATTTTTCCCCTTTTTTGTGGGAATTATCTTCCTTTTTGCATCTGGAAATATCTTTTCGAATTGCTTTCCACTTTGAATACGATCTAATACAATAGCTAATGCACTAATCTCTGAATGAGGTTGATTTCCCACACCTACGTTATAGTCAGCTAAATCATAAATTTCTCTTGGAACTTTTTCTGCCCCTACAACAATAAGTAAATTTTCTTCTCCTTGAAGTTTTTCCTGAACGCTATTAATATTTTCACCATACATTGTGAGATGAACAATTCTGAAATTTTCTTCTTTCTTCTTTTTTACAATAGACTTCCACTTGTCAATAAATTCAACAACAAAATCTCCACCCCAAGTATCCTTAATTTTTTCAATGGTATCTTTAATTTCAGGATTAACCTCTGTCATGAAAATTTTTTTTGCCCCAAATGCTCTTGAAACTAGGGCGACATGAGTTGTAACCCTGTCATCTCTTACAAGACGTTGCCCTATTCTTACTACTTCAATTACCAAATACTTTTTCAGCTCCAAAAGAATTCGTAGAAAATTTTGGTGAATTCTGGCTTTCAATAATATCTCTTATCAGTTCCTTAAGCTGATTGACATTATTTCCAGTTTTTGCTGATACTGGAATCCATTTTTTATTCTCTGATAAATTAAGTATCTCAACTTTTTCATCAATTTGTGCTTTAGTTAATAGATCTGATTTGTTTAATGCATAAGCCATCTTGTCTTTTTCAATTCCTAATTCACCTAGCGTCCTCATGCAACTAGCAAATTTCTTTTTCAAATCAAATATAGGATCACTGATATCAATTACTACAATAACGATATCAGTGTAACCTAATTCTTCTAATGTCGATTTGAAAGCATCTATCATGTAGGCAGGTAGTTTACTGATAAACCCAACAGTATCTGAAATCAAAAATGATTCTCTGTTTATTGTAAATCTCCTAGTTGTAGTGGAAAGAGTGGTAAAAAGCTCCTTACTTTGGGCTCGAGTTTCTCCTGTCATCTTGTTAAATAAAGTAGTTTTTCCTGCAGATGTATACCCTGCAAGTGATATTGTTTTGAATCCCATTCTTTTTCTTCCCTGTCTGTGAAGCTCTCTTTGTTTTACAGCTTTTTCTAGTTTAGATCTAATTGTCTGCATTCTATGTTTGATATCATTATAGTAAACATCTACTTCGAATTTTCCAATTCCCATAAATCCTGGTTGCTCACCCATGTTTGATAATCTGACTTTTTCTTTTGCTCTGACCATCTCATATCTTAATTGTGCAAGTTTGACTTGCAGTTTAGATTCTGCACTGGATGCTCTACTTTCAAAAATTTCAAGAATTAATGCTTCTCTGTCTAAAACTTCTCTATGTAAAACTGAAGCAAGATTATAATTTTGACTGGGTTTTAATATTTCATCAAATACTATTACATCAGGTCTTATCTTTTCAGCAATTTCCTCTAGCTGTTCTACTGCTCCTCCACTGATTCCGTATTTTGGTTTTTTAAGAAAACTTTGGGTAATTGTATGAACAACTTCGTATCCTGCTGCATCACACAATCCTTTGGCCTCACTAATAGCGTCATCTTTGTCATATGTTATCAAAATTGCAGATTTCATTTTAATCAAATATTTTTACCATTTCAATCCTATTTTTTTATAAATTATCCAGTTTTCTTCAAAGCTTTTTCTATATTCATATTCAATACTATTTCTGCAATATCACTGGCATATTCTGATATTCTTCTTATGTTTTCAGTCATTCTTCTCACTCTGTAAATCTCTTCATCATCTTTTAATGATTTTGAAGCATCTCTGACTTTTTTCTCATATTTTGTTATTTCATCTATTTTTTTTATGGTTTTTTCAGCCTGAGAATAGTCCTCTTTAAACAAAGCCAGACATGAATCATCTAAAACTGATAAACAAAATTCATTCATATCTTGAAGTTTTGCTAAAATATCTTTCTTTAATGATTTTTTGAATTCAAGAAGATCTTTTGCAATAAATGCAGCATGATCCCCTGTTCTCTCAATATTTTTTACAACGAGTCTATATCCTAAACAGTTTCTGGCATTTCTAAAACCCATCTCTTTTAACATGTGCTCATTTTGTATTGCTATCTTTAATTGGCGAATAATGTAAAAGCCAAATCTATCAACTTCATCATCTGTATTGATTACTTCTTTTGCCAATTCCAAATTATTTTCTTTGACTGCTAAGATAGCGTCACTTGACATTGATTTTGCTAAATGAATCATCCTTTTGAAAGCACCATCAACTGATAATTCTAATAAATTTACAAGGACTTGAACTGTAATCTCTCCACTTGAATCTGAAATTATTTCAGAACCCATTAACATTCGTTTTACAGCTTCCTTTACTGTATTTCTCTGGCTTGGACTTAATCTACCATTTTTAGGTTTGACATTAATTGTTTTGAATCCCAAAAAATACAATGAAATTAATTTTCTAACAATTGAAGAAGCCTCTTCCTCTATGTCGATTTCGATAACTGCATCCTCCTTTTTCTGTGCCCTTGATTCAAATTTTGGTGGGAATAATTCTAACGTTGATGAACCTTTTCTAACCATTCTGATCTGATCTCCTTGTTTAAGACCAAGATCTGTAATCCATTGTTTTGGCAATGATACTATATATGACGATTTACCAGTAAACTGAATTTTCCTAGTTTCTTCTCTTTCTTCCATGATCTAAAGAGAAAAATCTATTCTATATAGTTTGAGATCAGAAATATGGTCTTTCATTGAACTAATATTTAGAAAAGATCTTCCTATGCGTATGGACCATGTTTTAAAACTTCAGCATACTTTGGATGCATTGTTTGGAAAAGGTGTTTCAAAACAGTTGCCTCGAGATATTGAAATGACTTTTTCTAGAAAGACTGGAAGAATTAGAACAGTGTCGCATCAAGGAAAATTACTTTGTACTTTAAGAATTGATGGAGGTTTGGCAATTAGTCCATATTTTGCCCAAATATTACTCAAAAGCAAATCATTCAGAGAAAATTGCATTGAGATTAACAAAGATGCTGCACCATTTGTAATGGAAGGAAGATCTGTGTTTTGTAAGCATGTTGTGTGGTGCGGAAAAAATGTACAAATTTCTGCTGATACCCCTGTGTTATTCGAAGACAAAGTAATTGCAGTAGGAAAAGCAGTTTTATCATACCAAATGATTTCTGATTTTGATAGAGGCGTAGCCATTAAGGTCAGAGATAGTTTAAAAAGTCGTAATGAGGAAAATAAATTATGATGCGTGGCGGCAATCGCGAAATGCGAAGAATGATGGACAAAATGGGACTTGACATGAGTGAACTTCCCAATGTCCAAGAGGTTATCATAAAGACTGACAAAAAAGAAATTATCATTACCAAACCTTCTGTAACTGAAATGAAGGCAAAAGACAATTCAATTTTTACAGTTACTGCAGATAGTTATGAAGAACGAGAATTAGAAGTTCCAATCTTCTCTGAGGAGGATATTCAACTAGTTAGCCAACAAGCAGGAGTAGATGAAGATAGAGCCAGAGGTGCATTAGAGGAAGCTAAAGGGGATCTTGCTAGAGCGATCTTACTCTTGACAACTGGATAATTTACTATTTTTGTGACTAAAAAATTGATTAAAATGAATGGTTTGCCAATATGTTTTGATTCTAAATTTTCTAAATCTATTCTAAGACTATAACTTTTCCAGTCATCCAAGGATGTGCAATACAGTAATAGTCAAACGTTCCTTCTTCTTCAAATTGATTTGTAAAAGTAGAACCTGGAGAAATTAATCCACTATCAAAAATTCCATTATAACCATTTGAAGGGATTCCACTTGTAACAGTGTGAACTGCAATGTCATCGTTAGTCCATGTAACACTGGAATGTTCATTAATTGTTACCGAATATGGAAGATAGCACTCATTTGTTTTCTCACATCCTGGTGATGCAGAGCCACGAGCAATTGAAACTTGGGTACTCTGTGAATTTGTACTAGTTTCAGTTTTTTCATCTACATCATTTTGATTATCCAAAAATTGTTGATTATTCATCATATTGTTTCCCATCATCATGTTTCCACCCATCATATTCATCATTTCAGGATTATTCATCATATGTGTCATCATTTGTTGTTGCATCTGGGGATCATTCATCATAGTATTCATCATTGGTCCCATCATCTGGTTCATGTATTGAGGATTAGACATCATCATGTCATGCATCTGTTGCATCATCTGGGGATCATTCATCATAGTATTCATCCATTGATTCATCATTTCAGGATTATTCATCATTTGCTGTGGATTCATCATATCTGAACCCATCCAATGTTGAGACATCTTTGGATTATTAGACATCATTTGATCAAACAGTTCTTGATTTTGAAATTTCATTGACATCGGATCATATGTACTAGCAAAATAAGCATAACTTGCACCAACACCTACAAAGAAAACACCAATTACAATTGCTATCCAAATAGGCTGGCTTACCATAATTTTGGTAGTTCCTCTCGATATTTAATGTGATTAACAGATGTCAATTTTGATTCTAACTCTGAAATGGAAATTTAATTATAAAATGCCTGATTTACGCATAGATCATGCCTACCAAGTGAATGATTTAAGTAATGGAATATCCAAATTTTGGATATAATGAGTAGCATGGCCGAATCCAAAGTTACAGGAATTATAAAATCTTTGAATGGATTAGAAGATGATCTGGATTCCCTTACCAGCAAAGTTGCTGATATGAAAAAACAACTTTCTATCAAGGCCCAAAATGAAATTGAATCCTTGATGGAAAAAACTAGGGAAATTGCTACTAAAGAAGCAGAAGTTATGATTAATTCCGCTAAAGAAAAAGCAACTGCAGAATCTGCAAAAATTGCTCAATCTGGTGAGGCTAAATTGGCTGAAATTCAGTCAAATATAGATGCTAATTTTGATGAAGCAGTAAAACATGTCGTGTCAACTGTTTTGAAGGCATAAAAATAAATCAGATATTTCATTTTGCCTAATATCGATCCCATACTAAATGCCCGTATTGGAATTGCTACTACTTATGGTAAGCCATACTATAGATTTTCTACCTATCTGAAAACCCTCAACCTTTCTTTTGACTCAATTCTTCCTGAAGAAATTAAAAGTTATTCTGGCAATCTAATTCTAACAACAAAAAAAGAATCCCCCAAAAAATGTGAAAAACCTTTACTTCATGAAGATATTTTTGAAAACCATCCTACTGTGATTAGGGGAATGATAATGCAAAAACTCAATCTGGATTTTGAAGAAGAAGATCTAATTTTAGGAGTTGATCCAGGAAAGCGAATTGGATTATCTGTATTTTATTATGGTAAAGAAATTGATAGTGTTTTTCATTCATCACTGGATGAATTAATTTCTCATATCATTGGAGTTTTGGGAGGTCTTAGGGCAAAAAGGAAAATTGTTAAAATTGGAAATGGTCATATGAAAATTGCAAAACAGATTGCAACAATGCTTAATCTAAAATTCTGTTCATCATATGAACTTCAATTCGTTGATGAGAGCAAGACGAGTCTAAAAATAAAAAATTTCAATCAAAGAGGAAAACGTGATATGCTTTCTGCAAAGTACATCTCTCAAAGAGATGGTTATGGGTACTCGATATTACCTCTGTCGATTACTGGCTAAAATTCAAGTTAACTTACAAAAAATGTAAAAAAGCTTTAATTTTTCAGATAACTGATGTTTATTTTTAAATTAAATTTGGAGAATGATGAAAGTATGATGATTTTTTGAAAATTCTTGATTAATAATTTTGAAAAATGTAATTTTTACTCAAACAACTATATTGACATGTATCAAATTTGCAAAAATAAAAAAATTAGTTCAAGCTATACATATTTATTGAAGATTTCTTGGTTTTATTTGAAACTAATAACTTTGATCGCAAATAAATACATAATAATTTCATGTTTTTAAGAATATTTTATAATTTTTATCGATCCATCCTTATATAGTTATGAATTCTATATAAAAATACCAAGATGACTTGTAAAGGAATTTGTGTTAGATATAAGGCTCAAAAGCCAGTTGGAACAGGAAGATATGCTTCTGGACAACGTCGATGCCAAATTTGTGAGATTTTCATCAAATGGGAAGGACTATGGTGTCCATGTTGTGGATATAGATTGAGAACAAAACCACGTAATCTAAAATATAAAGCAAAATTACGTGCTAGAGTTGAGGCAGATTCTATTGAAGCTAAAGCAGTTGCTGATACTCAATCAGATGAAATTGAAGTTGAAGCAGTAGCCGTTAAATCAAAAACTAAATCTAAAGCTAAAACTGCAAAAGCAAAAACATCAAAAGTTAAAGCAAAAACTAAAGAAAAAACTTCTTGTACATACTGTGATAAGATGTTTGTTTATGTTGACAAACATGAAAAAAACTGCAAGAAGAATCCAAATAAAGTTGAAGCTTCCCATGCGACTGAATCAATAGCAATAAAAGCATAAGACTCGTTCAAAGCTTGTTGAACTCTCCAAACGGATTTACCCAGAAATTGGTAAATTTGGAGAGTCGTAGTTTTTCTTTACAGATTCAGAAATTTGATAATGGATTTTTTGTTTCTGTAACTGAAGGAGCTAACAAATTAGGTTCCATGGTTGTATCATTAGCAACAGGGCCTACCCCAATTACAACTACTATTATCCCTTCTAGAACTGAAACCCTTTTTCTGAAACTTGTGGCTGAAAGAATTAGTACCAGAATGCGAGGTATAGCATTAGTTTCTACATTTATTCAGAAAGAATTGGAACCAAACACTGCAAAAGCCTTAATGTCTGAAATTATGGAGATGATCGAGAATGACTGATTTAAGAAATTATATCTCTCAAGTTAAAAAAATTAATGATCTAAAAACTGTAAAAACTAAAGTCTCTACAAAATTTGAAATTGCAGGTATTACAGCTAAAGTTGATGGCTCTCATGCTGTACTTTTTGAAAATATCAAAGAAAGTAAATTTAATTTAGTTTCCAATTTGGTTGGAACAAGAAAACGTTTTGCTCTAGCAGTAGGATCTACTGAATCTAATATTCACCAAAAAATTATTTCAGCAATTAAAAAAGCAAAACGACCAAAAACCATCAGCACAGGAAATTTTTTTGAAAACAAATCAAAAAACATCTATTCTATGCCTATTGTTACCCATTTTGAAAAAGAATCTGGCCCCTTCATAACATCTTCCATAGTTTACGCAATAAATCCTGAAACCGGAAAACAGAATTCATCATTTCATAGATTAATGCCAATTGATAAAACACATTTTTCCATTAGAATGGTAGAGGGTCGTCATCTTCATAGATGCTTTACAGATGCAAAAGAACACGGAGATGATCTAAAAATTGCAATTACTGTTGGAGTTCATCCAGCAATATCTATTGCTGGTGCATATCAAGCTGAATGGGGAAAAGACGAAATTGATATTGCAAATTCTATCTTGGGAGGAAAACTTACCTTATCAAAACTACCCTCAACTGGATTGAAAGTTCCTTCCGGATCTGAAATTGTAATAGAAGGAAAAATTCTTCAAGATAAAACTCATCCTGAATGGATGGTTGAGATGCTCCAAACATATGATCATAAACGTTCACAACCTGTCATTGAGATTGAAAATCTATACTTTAGAAATAATCCTATCTTTCATGATGTTTTATCAGGATACGCTGAGCATAGATTACTTATGGGAATGCCAATTGAATCTAAATTAAATGGAGAATTAAAGAAGGCTTTCCCACAAACAAAACAAGTTTCAATGACTAATGGTGGTTGCAATTGGTTACATGCTGTAGTGCAAATTAAAAAGAAGAGTGAATCAGAACCAAAAAAAATAATCAAAAAAACTTTTGATTCACATCGTTCTCTAAAACAAGTTACAATAGTTGATGAAGATATTGATCCTAATAGTGCAGAGGCAGTAGAATATGCAATGGCTACACGATTTCAAGCTGATAAAGATCTAGTAATTATTGAAAAAGTTCGGGGTTCAAGTCTTGATCCTTCTAGTGATCAACAAAAATTACAAACAGCAAAAATGGGAATTGATGCCACAAAATCCCTTTCCAAGCGTCCAGAAGGATTTGAAATCGCCAAAATTCCTAAAATTGATAAAATAAAGCTTGAAAAATACTTTAAAGTCTAAAATCAAATGATTAAATTAAATTGGATGATTTTTAGAATAGTTTTAAATGACATCTAAAAAATCTAACCTGCGTGAAAAGAGTCCTTCGGAATCACATGCTGAAGTAATTGTTAGGATGTTTCCATCAGATGCAAATCCTGCAGGAAATGTGTTTGGTGGTGAAATTCTAAAACATATTGATATGGTGGCAGGAATTGTTGCTCAACGTCATTCTCAATCTAATGCCGTTACAGTTTCAATGGATAGTGTAAATTTTTTAAAACCTGTTTTTGTAGGAAATGTTCTCAAACTTAATGCCAGGATAAATTACATACACAAATCATCTATGGAAATTGAAGTTAAAGCAGAAGCAGAAGATATTGTAACTGGGATCAGAACAATTACAGGTACTGCTTTTGTTACGTTTGTAGCACTGGATAAAAATGGAAAACCTATGCATGTTCCTAAATTATCTCTTAAAACTGATGAAGATAGGATAAAGTTTGAGGAAGGTAAAGCAAGAATGGAAAAACGATTAAAAAATCGCCAAAAATAACCGACAGATCTTCATAGATCCATTTAAGAATAATGAAATTTTACTTTAGTTAATGTCTCAACCAGAAAAATCAAATGAATGGGATTCATTATGGCAAGAATACACAAAGTCATTAGAAAATTGGAAAACCCTTTTTGAACAAATTCAAAAAGCTAGTAACGAAATGCAAGCTAAATTTAATGAAGTTTGGGAAAAAGCTACTGTAGAATCTAGTGCTGATACAATGAAGTTGTTTGGAGAAAATTGGCAAAAAGCCTTGAATGAGGCTGGAATGAATTCTTTTAAAGAATTTAGTGAAAATTGGCAAAAGGCTCTAAATGATACAAACACTGCATCTTTCAAACAGTTTGCTGAAAATTGGCAAAAAACTCTTAGTTCTTCTGGACTAGAGCAAATGAATGCCTATGGTGAAATGATGAAAAAATTCGCTGAAACATGGAGTACCATGTGGCCAAAATCTAATTAGACAATTAAATTGAGAGAAAAACTTCTCTTTTTTTGTACTTGCACTGCTTTAGAAATAATGACTGCAATTGGGGTTACTAGTTACCTGTTTTTTCAAGGAGCATCTATTCTTGCATTAATTTCTATGGTAGTTTTTGGTAAACTAATAATTTTCCATTTTATTATGGAATATTTTGATAGGCAAAATTCTTTAAAATCTAAAAAAATTATCAAGTTTGAATCTTAACGATTTATTTCATAATATTCTACAGGATGAGAAAATTGTCGATTAAAATCTACTTCATTCCAAAATCTCTCTTCATCTATAATTTTTCCTTCTGAAATCCATACGTTTAGAACTTTTTGCATAAACATTTGTGTTGTGTCATCAATTTGTGGTCTAATCCCTGTTTCTTTTTCTATTCTATCTCTATCTTCCTTGAATTTTTTTAATAATTCTTTAAGATTTTTACCATTAATTTTTGCAGCTTTTTCTCTTTTTGCAGACTTAAAATCATTTTTAAAATTTGATAAAAAACCCATACTCTTGATTGATTATTGTTTTACTAAAGAGTTTGGAATAAAATTTTCTGGTGAATTCTTTATCAAATATAATTAATTATTTCCATACTGTCAACTCTTTAATTTTCTCTCTAGATTCATTTACTAATCGTTTTATCACTGGAATGTAAATTTTCACAGTATAGGCGATTTCAACATTGTCATGTTCCCCTACATCAAGAAATGCAGAAGCAATTACTTGATTTTCTCGCACTTTAGGCTCATTTTTTCCATTTCTTTTATGATTAATAATTTCTAAAAAAATGGGTAGTTGTCTCTTTACCTCAATTTGTAATTCTTCTTTTGAACGTAATTTACCATTTGTTGAATTAAATTTAATTTCTTGATAAATATCATCTTTGAATCTCTCAGATGATCTCATCATAATTTTTATCCCTGGTAATTTTTTAAATTTAATTTTAAATTCAATAATATTTCTAATGATATTTGGATATGTGTTTTTATGCTCTTCATTGTATTTTTCCACATACCATTCAAAAAATTTGATGGCATTTTCATCCTTTTTACTTGTAGCTTTTTCAAAGAATTTTTCTTTAGAAATTTTGTCTGTTATAAATAACCCAAAATCTCTATTAGCTTCTTCAAAAATTCCATCTGTAATATCATTTACAGCATCAATGTATTTGCTGAAAAAATAATTCACATAGTATGGGTCAGGATCATATTGATTAATTTGTTTTAGATATATTTCACAATTTTTTATAGAATCTTCAATACTCATTCTTTGATAGATTCTGATGTTGCATATTTTGATTGTGCCTTGAGACTAGTAGCTAATTCTTTAAAAATTTCATTAACGCTTACATCTACTAAATTAATGGTTGCATTCTCCTTTACAATTTGTTTTTCGAATTTTTCTTTTATTGCAAATGATACTGAAGACCAATGAAGAGTACCCTTCAATTGTTCTTCTACTGTCACATTTGTTGTAGGAAAATTTGCAGGTGAAAATACAATTCCATTAGTCCATTGCATTGTTGGAATTCCTCCCCCAGAAGATCTTGTACTAAATGCTATCTGACGCACCCAATCATCAAATTTGTATTCAATAACTTCATGAATAATCAATTTTTTCCATGGTTCAATAGAAATTTCCATTTACCATTTTCAACCAAATGCCAATTATAATCTTATTTTTTGTGCGTAAATTCTTGTCCGTATTATTATTTGACACTCATACAGGTAAATCTGATTTTAGTGTATTATTACCATGGCAAAAATCATGATAATTGATTCATCAGATGATTCGCGATTTATTTTGAAAAACTATCTTTTATCAAATAATCAAGAAGTTGTTTTTGAAACAAATAATGGGATTGAAGCAATTCAAAAATATTTTCTAATTAAACCTGAAATCATATTTTTAGATCTTTCGATGAATAATTATGATGGACTAGCTATCTTGAAAAAAATTAGACTAAAAGATCCAACTAGTAAAATTGTAATGTTAACCACTAATGATAAAATGAATATGTTAGAAGAATGTATTCATTTTGGAGCAATTGCATTTATTTCAAAACCATATTCATTATATGATATTTCATCAGTAATTTCATTTGTTAATGAAATTGAACCCATAGAATTGTCTCATTAAGATCGCTTATTTAGTAGGAATTAATCACTATTTTTTATAATGGATAAATGGGCTGACTATTTAATTTCTGAAGTCAGTTATGATTCTGATCATCTCATCTATATTGCAATCCGTCATCAAGATACTGAAAAGGGAATTACTTCTGGAAAACCTGTAGATCGTTTAACAATAGCCTCTGATATTAAAAATGGATTATTTTACATTACAATAAACAGTGGTAAAAATTCATGGAAACAAGGAAAAAAAATTCAAACTTTTTCAATTGATGGTAATCCGTATTTGCGAATTGATGGTAACAAAGTAAAATTAGATTATCTTGGGGATCTTCCTGAAGTATCCTCAATAGATTTAAAACAAATCCAAGAATTAGAATCTAAACCCGAATCGATACCAGAACCAGTATCGGAACCCACTCCCAGTCCTAGAGGTTCATTACCTAAACAATCAGCAGAAGAGCTTCCACAAGAATTAGATCTTGTACCAGAACAAACCCAAGAAATAGAAGATGATGAAGCTACACCAGAACAAATAGCACAACTAAATGAACTTCAACAACAGATAGATGATTTAGAAGATTTACTTTCAACCAATCCCTTACCGGAAATACAAACAGAACCCACTCCCAGTCCTAGAGGTTCATTACCTAAACAATCA
>JBFIEJ010000002.1:0-37159 GCA_041603475.1 Candidatus Nitrosopumilus sp.
ATGTATTTCTGATGGTGCATGCATCGGTGTATGCCCAACAAAAGCAATCTTTTGGATGAGACCAATGGACTTTACTGTTGGACAACCAGTTCCACTCTACAAGAACTCAGTCTTCGTCAAAGGTTGGACTGAATTAATCGACTAGATTAGTTCAATCAATTTTAATTTCTTTTTATTATTTTAGATATTAACAGCACCTGATGTGGGTTCTGGGACTTTTGGTGTTCTCTTTAACCACAATAATGCAGCAATAAACATAACAGCTGGAATTAGAATAATGAATAGCATTAATTCATAATAAATTGTAAGTCTTTGAGCTGGTTTTGTATGAAATATCTCGTGAGTAGTTTTTTCTGGATTGTCATAGACGGCTGTAGTAAAGTCTACTGATCTTTGTGCCTTGTTTTTTACATCTCCAAATACTGTAACGCTTTCTTCAGCTAAGATTGAAGATGTTTGGATTCCTTCTATTCTAATAATTATTGAACCAGAATCAGTAAATACAAAATTTCTATAATCACCACCTATCTGATTTAATCCTTCATCTCTGAAAATTTCTTGACCGTTTTGAAAAATTATAAAATTATAATTCATTTCTGCAAGATTAGAGTTTGACTGTGGATCATAGAATTGATAAACAAATTGGATTTTTTCATGAGTTTTGATTACAGGTGGATCCCATGATAAATTTACTTCAATCATTGCATCTGGAGTATACTGTAATAATGGAAATTCTATTTTTTTACCTGTTGCATCATGAGGATAATCTGGAATTGCTTTTTCAATAATTACAATTCCTTCCATCCAAGGATGAATTGTACAGAAATATGAAAAAGTTCCTGGTTCTTCAAATTTGTAAGACCATGAATCACCTGGCATGAATCGACCACTATCAAATATTCCATCAGGTACTCCAAAGTTTTTGTTATCCATCCAGCCAAATCTACCTGGACTATCTCCACTAGTAACGGTGTGTCCCTCACGATCATCATTATACCAAGTGATTGTATCGCCTTCAATCACAGATATTTGAGGTGGATCATACCAAACTTCTGCAGGGGTATTTAATTCTGGATTATATGCTCCAAATGGAATATCTATAATGTATTCCTCAGCATTTACAATAGAGACTGAGCCTAACGCAATTAGGGATAAAAATAATAAAAAAAGTTGCATATTTTTAAAAAATTGATTTAGTTAATTAAATGATAGTGACTAATATCATGTATAGTAAGTAATTATCAAATCGTAGAATAAGACTTGGGCATAATAAATACGCGAAGGCTTGATATTAATATAAAATTAACAAAGAATAACATTGGCCGTCTCATTTAATCTTGATAAAAAACTAATTTTTTTGGTGATGATAGTATCCGTAGTTGCATTAACAATAACTGGTTTTCTTAGTTACAATTATGCTGATGAAATTTTAAAAGATAGGACTGGAGATCAATTAATAGGAGAATCTGCAACACGTGGAGAAACTCTTAGATTACTTTTTGAATCAAGAATTGAACAAAACAATATTCTTGCTAGTGATCCAATGATTCGACTTTTAATTTCAGAAATGAATCAGGTATCTGATGATAAAATTAAACAAATACGTGAAGAGAATCGTAAAGACTTTTTAATTCAAGTTCAAGCGTTTCAAGAACTGGTTGGTTTTTCAATAGGTTTTGAGGATGTAAAAATTATTGGTTCTGAAGGAAGAGTTTATTTTTCTTTGGATAGAAATACCAATGAAGATTTTTCTAAAGATCTTTTATTTCAAAAGGGATTAAAAAAATCGTTTATAGAATTTGAACCAACTGAGGGAGGTAAAAAGATGATTGTCGTTTCGCCGGTTTTTGCAAAAGATAGTAAAAAAGGAGAAGAACCAATTGGTGTAATTATTTCAAGAATGAGAACTGCAGTAATTGATAATGTTTTGATAAACAGAAGTGGGTTAGGAGAAACTGGGGAAGTATATATTGTTGACAATAATTATTTGATGTTATCTGAATCTAGATTTTTAGATAATGCAATATTTCATCAAAAAGTAGATACTTTGGGCGTACAAAAGTGCTTAAAGGAAGGAATCGATTTCGTTGGATTTTATCCAGATTATAGAAACGTTCCAATTTATGGTTCATCGTACTGTGCAAAAGATTTAGGAATAGTTTTACTAGTAGAAATTGATCAGGCTGAGTTAGAAGAGCCTATTGATATTTTACAAAACAGAATTTTGCAAACAGGAATTGCAATTACATTAGGAATGGGAATTGCAGCTTTTGTAATATCAAAATCACTTTCAAGACCGATAATCAAATTAAAAAATGCTGCAAATAAGATTTCTAGGGGAGATTTTGGTGTTAGAACAAATATCAAAACGAGAGATGAGATAGGAGAATTATCTTTTGCATTTGATTCTATGGCTGAAAAACTTCAAGAGTCATTATTTGAGATTAAAGAAAAAGAAGATGTCATTAAACAGCAAGAAGATATTTTATTACAATTCAGTGATCAAAGTGAAAAATATTGTGTTGGGATGATCGATATAATGAATTCTACTAAAATTTGTTCAAACCTAACTGATTCACAAACGAGTGAATTTTACAATATTTTCATAAATTCGATTGGTACAATAATTCAAAATTTTGGTGGCGTAGTGGTAAAAAACATTGGAGATGCGCTACTATTCTATTTTTCATTAGAAAATGTTAATGAAAAAGAAACTTTGAAGAAATGTTTGGATTGTTGTTTGGCTCTAAGTGAAGCCCATGATGAAATAGTAAAGAAATTAGAAAAGATTGATCTCCCAACACTTGATTATAGAATTAGTGCGACATATGGTATTGTAAGAATTGCAAGAACATCAACATCTTCAGTAAATGATATTTTTGGAAGTACAGTAAATAAATGCGCAAAAATGAATCGTAGTGCACCACCAAATGGAGTGATAATTGGAGAAAATTTCTATGGTGAAGTTAAGGACTTTAAAGAATATCGATTTAAGAAGATAGAAAATAAGGTCGTCTCTACTGAAGAAATTTACATTGGATATTCAGTGGAAAAAAATAATTAGATTATCTATTTTTTCTAAAACTAAATTTAGATGACCAACTGCTTTTTTGTTTTTTATTTGGTTTCTTTGAGAGATTATCGAGCATTTCATAGGTAATAGTAAAACCATGACCCACCATTGTTGCATCTTTACTATATTGCTCTTTGTTAGGCACAAATTCATCAGCTAAATCTTTAATTTTTTTAGTCTTAAGATCAAATAGTCGAATTTTTTTACTGTTTTCAAGTTTTATTATTGCATCTCCACTAAGTCCCTGAATTGAGAAATTTTCAAAAAATCTTATCATTCCACCTTGTTTTAATTCTATTGTAGAATCATATGTTAATTTTCCACCATAGAATAAAATTTCTCTTGCAGAAAGTATCACATCATCTTCAACATTCAGAACAATAATGGTGTCAGCTTCAAGTAAGACTGTATTCACTACATTTTCTGTAATTATTTTTCCATTAGGAGCCGAAACATGTGTTCTATGTTCTTGAATTTGAAAAATTCCAACTCTTCCATCAGGATCTTCAACTCTAAATTTTCTGCCAAAAATATTTCCTACGATAATATTTCCATTATCAACAATAATACGTGCGCCATTTTCAATTTTATACTTGTTTTCTAATGGATTGATAAATTTGAAATCTCCCTTTGTAATGTGAATTTTAGATTGGAATTCCTTTGTCCATGATGGACTTGATACATTTCCTTGCATGATTATTGGTCCATCATAAGTTAATGATCCTGCCATGAAATTTCCCTTAATCGATAGAGCACCATTTGCTTTTCTTTCTAATTCCATTTCTCCAAGAGTTTTTGAACCAAATAATCTTGTAGCAGTTGAATTTGCTCTATTCAGAGCTGCTGCCCATTCCTCTGCAGTTTTCATTTCTTTTGACAACTCTTGACCAAGAATCTGATTCTTTCGTCTCACATCACTTTCAGAATCGCCAGAATAAACTCTGGAATTTTTTATTTTTTCAAAGTCTGTCTCAGGATATTTTTTTCCTATTTTGAGGTCCTCGTATGCTTGTTTAATCTTGATAAATTGTTCATTTTCTCCACCACGATCTGAGTGAAATTGTAAAGCTAAGCGTCTGAATGCATCCCTGATTTCCTTTTCAGTTGATCCCTCTACTATGCCCAAAATATCATAATTGCTTTCAACCATATCTATCTCTCATGAGTAATCGTAGTTTTTTCATCTTTTGTATACTTGTAGTTTTTTACATTATAAAATATCAAGGATTCCTATTTTTTCATTATTATAAAATTCTAAATAGTTAATTAAGAATAAAATCAAATTTTCTTTTTTGTTTTAACTAATGCAATAACTGCAATTGTAAATCCAATTATCCCTACTCCTAAACCTGCAAATCCAACATTAATTTGTGAGTTTGATTCTTCAAGATCACTTACTTTTTCCTTTAAATCATTAATTTCACCTATCAATGATGTATGACCATCAATAATCTGAGTTATAGTTAGATCAGATGGTTGAGGAAATTCTATCCATGATCTTTCTTCAACTTTTGGTGGATGCATTGATAAACTAATTGGAGTTTCTTCTATAGTCCCCAAAATGTTTGCTTGATAATATCCAGAGACAGTTGGATTCACAAATGCATAATATTTTCCAATAATATTATGATCAGGTGATAATGGGAGTGTGATACTATTATCTTTGAAGACTAATTGTATCTTAATTGAATTTTTCAAACCTTCAATCCCATTTGTAAAAACTTGATCTTCAAGTTCTAATCCAGGATCTAATTGACTAACATACAATTCTATACCATTTGTTTCTCCAGAAACTACTGGTTCATTCATCCAACCAATTTCAATTCTGTATTCTCCAACTGAATCAATGGTATGAGCATTTGCTATGTTTAAAAATCCTGAAACAATTAATAAAAATAAAAATAAGATGTATATTTTCATTATTAAAAAATTAGACTCTCATTTTAAAAATGTTGTACCTATTTTTTGGAAATGATATTCAATTGGAAGTTAATTAGGCATCTGCATACATTGATACTTCCCACGCGGTAGGAGTTTGTGCAAATGCAGTATATTCTTTATATTTTAATTCAGAATATTGATCAAGGAAATCTTTTGTAAAAATATCTTCTAAGAATTTTGAATCACTTTTTAATGAATCAAGAGATCCTTTCAGGGAAACTGGAAGAGAACCTATATTGTATTCACGTTTTTTAGCTGAAGATAATTTGTATACATTTTCTTCGATTGGATCTCCAGGATCAATTTTATTTTTAATTCCATCTAAACCTGCTAACAATAAAGCTGCCTCTAAGAGATAGATATTTGCAGTTGGATCAGGTACACGGTATTCAATTCGTTTACTTTTTTCTTGATTTCTATTATACATTGGGACTCTAATTGCAGTAGATCTGTTCCCCAACCCCCAACAAACATTTACTGGTGCTTCAAATCCTGGTACTAATCTTTTGTAAGAATTTGTAGTTGGGTTTGAAATTGCACATAAAGAAGATGCATGACTAAGAATGCCACCAATATAGTATCTACCAGTTTGGCTCATCTGAGCAACTTTATCATCATGATCATACATTACATTTGTTTTGTCATTCCAAAGACTTTGATGTGTATGCATTGCTGATGCATTATCACCAAAAATAGGCTTTGGCATAAAAGTTGCAACTTTGTTTTTTCTTTTAGCTTTAACTTTTACAAGATTTTTAACTGCAATAACATTATCAGCCATTGCAATCATTTCATCATATACTAAATTGATTTCACATTGGCCAGACGTTGCTACTTCATGATGTTCAGCCTCAATTTTTATTCCAAAATAATTGTAAAGATCATCACAAACATCTTTTCGGAATCCTTCTAGAGTATCTTTAGGTTGAGATGGATAATACCCTTCTTTGATATCAATTGCAGTACTTACATTGCCTTTTGCCCAAGGAGACTCCTTTGATTCTATGGAATAACCCGAACCTCCATAGGAATGGGTTGCAGCATAGGGTGATGGATAAACATTGATTGTATCAAATACAAAAAATTCAATTTCAGGTCCCCAATTGGTATGAGTTAATCCAAATTCTTTTAATTTCTCTGATGCCTTGAATGCAATTCCTCGTGAATCTCGATTGTATCTAGATTCTTTGTTAGTATTTCCATCATAAAGATCACAGAATATTCTTCCATTTTTTCTATTTCCTGGATCATAGTCATTTGGTAGAATTTTGAATGATTTAGGATCTGGCATTAAGATCATATCTGAGTTATTGACTGATTTGAATCCAACAATTGAACTTGCATCTAATTTTTCTAAACCATTAACAAAACTATCTTTATCAATTGCATAACTAGGCATTCCAACATTATGAAGTTCACCAAAAATATCTACAAACCAAAAATCTATGAAGGAGACATTCTCATCTTGAATAGTTTGTAGAACTTGATCTGAATTCAATGTAAATTATACAAAACCAATTTACTAATGTTATCTAGTAAGATAGATTTGTCAATATGGTCAGGAATTCTAAGATTCTGGATAATCATCTATGGGATTAGTTTTTTTGAAATTTTTCAATTCATCCTCAAAGAAGAATTTCTCTGTTAAAGCGGGTTTTAAATCATCAAGCCATATTGCTTTCTCATCATATTTTGCAAAGAATGGTACTTGAACCCAGTCAGGATTTCTTCCTTGTAAAAATCTTAAAACAATAACTTTTTGATCATGAAGATCTGCAGTACCAATTACGTGAACTTTACCTGGAGTTGCAGACATACTTGGACCACGAACAGTCCTTGCCAAACCACTAACAGAAGAATATGCTTTTCTAAAGATTTGATATGCACGAACTAATGGAACTCCAAAGTAGTGTTGAGCACCAGTATCTCTGACAACAAACATGTAGTATGGAATACAACCCATCTGAACCTGTTTGGTCCACATTTTCGCCCACATTTCAGCATCATCATTAATGTGTGCTAAAAGTGGTGATTGAGTTCTAATTTGTGCTCCTGTAGATCTTACTACATCAATTGCTTCCTTTACTGCAGGTGTAGATAATTCATTGATATGATTAAAGTGACCCATAAAAGCTAAATGTAATCCGTTTGAAGTTATTTTTCTAAAAACATCTAACATTTCTTGTGAATCTGAATCAGTTAAAAATTTGTAAGGCCAGTAAGATAGGGATTTTGTTCCAATCCTAATTGTTTTTAGATTTGGAAGTTTTGCATCAATTAAAATATCAACATACTTTGAAAACATTTTTGCTTTCATTATCATAGGATCTCCACCAGTGAAAAGCACATCAGTAATTTCTGGATGTTCACGAATATACTGTACAAGTTGATCACCTTCCTGCATTGCAAATTTCATTTCATCCATTCCAACAAACTGTGGCCATCTAAAGCAAAAACTACAATATGCATGACATGTTTGACTTTGACTAGGGAAGAACAAACAAGTTTCATTGTATTTATGTTGCATCCCATAAAGTTTGGTTCCATCTTTTAGCATTGGAACATTTAGCTCCATCTGTCCTGCAGGATGAGGATTTAGTTGTAAGCGAATCTCGTTTGCAATGTTAGCAATTTCTTTTTTATCAGAATTATTTTTTAGAGCAGTCTCCATCTTTTTGTAATGTTCAGGTTTTAGCATTCCTTTTTGTGGAAATGTCAAAACATACATTGGATCATTTGGGATATTATCCCAATCAATTAATTGTTCAACAACATAATTGTTAGCCTTAAAAGGCAAAACATTACCTACCACTTCCATTTCAAATTGTGTTTCCTCTGAGAGTTTTTGAATCTGGGGCAGTTGACGGAAATTTGACAAAGTGTACGATTTCAATGAAGGTGAATCGTCCCAAACAGTCTCTTGATAGGTCACTCAGTAATTAGTACAGATACCCTTGTTAAAGGTTACAGGCAGTTTATGCGTAAACTAGTTTTAAATTTTATAATGGATTTATTAAAAATCATTCAGGATGAAAACTCTGGTTAACCTTTGTATTCAAGAAAATAAAAGTAAAAGGGATCTAAATGGCTGAAGAGATTATTGAGGCAGTAGCAGGGCAGGCAAATGAGTTTCAAAATATTTCTGAATTAATTTCTTCTTCGGAATCATTACAGATTGCCATTGCAATTCTAGTAATTGGTATTATTGGAATTACTTTAGTTTATCGAGTTTTTTCAAAATGGGTCTCATCCCAAAAATTTACCTATGTACGACCACATCTTTCAAGATTTGTCAGAGTAGGAGTTTTGCCATTTTTTGCAATAATTCTAATTACAAGTATGAATGCATACATTCAATCTTTTGAATTATTTGACTATACTATAACAGAAGATTCTCAAGATGATCTTATTGAAAACCAAGGAAAAATTGCAACCCATGATAATAAAGGAAATTTAACTTCTGCTGGAACATTTGCAAAAATACTCAATACAATCAATATACTAGTAATAGGTTATTCAATAGCGCATCTTATTCCAATAATAATTAGTAAACGAGAAAAATCAAATCAGGAAAAAGAGGATTTTGAAGCTTGGAAAGAGATGAGAGGATTTCTTGATGATAAAGATGACTTATTTCATAGATGTTTTAAATGGGTTCCACCAAAAAAAACACCTGAAGATATTTCAGATGAAGATTTTATTAAGAATCTTAAAACAGAAGATGGCAAAAAATTCCTAGAAGAATTCAGAACTACCAAAGGATTACCAATTGGAAGTTATGAACAACTAGTAAAGAATCCATTTGAAGTATGGAAAAAATCTGAGAGAGATAAGTATCTAGATTATTTTAAAAATTGTATTTCAGGAAATAATCAATCTGGGAAAAAACTTAGAATGGGTCAAGAGGATGAAGAGATTTATCCGATAGATACTTGGAGAGAAGAAAAAAGATTAGAGTCATACGAACCAATTGTTGCTGGTGGAAGACCACCTGGTTACGCTACTAGAAAGAGAAAAAATCTTCCTAAATCCATTAGTCAAATTCTGCCATTAGGAATTTTTGTTGCAGTAATTATTGGAGTTGTTAATTGGTGGGGAGTGGATCTCTTTGTATTAGCAACTGCTACTGGTGGATTGGCAATTGGTGTAGGATTGGCATTACAGGAAACAATGCAGAACTATTTTGCATATATTCTGATTAGGAAAGACAAAATATTTTCTGAAGGTGAGCGTGTTAAATTAGATACGGGCTACAATGGTTATGTACACAAAATCACTCCAAGAGTTACTTACATTAGAGATGCATTAAATGAATCATTTGCTGTAATTCCTACTAGACAGCTGGTAAATGCACAGATTATCAATTTTTCAAAAGAGATCAAAATGGTTCCTGCAATTGTTCAGGTTGGTGTTTCTTATCTTAATGATCCAAAACAAGTTTCTGCAGTACTTGTTAAAGTTGGAAAACGTACAATGAAAGAAGCAGTAGATAGTAAGGGTAGACATTTGGTTACTCAGTTAAGATGCCCATATTTGGAAGAAAACAAACCTAGTTGTGGATGTGATAAAGATATTCATGTAGACATAAATCAGCCAGTTGTAAGATTCAACAATTTCAATGATTCAGCATTAGATTTTTCTTTATGGTTATATGTCAGAGATTATGGTTCACAATTCAAAACTAAAACAGAGATGAGAATTATCATGTATGAAGAGTTTAAAAAATATGATATTAGAATTCCATGGCCTATTAGAACTGTATATCAAGGAGATGAAAAACGTGAGCAGGAAGAGATCGATAGACTCAATGAACAAAGAGATAGTGTAATTGATGAATATGGTATAGGAGATATCGGTCGTGGTAGTGGTGAAGAGTAATCTTCTCAAAACTTAAGAATCCCATTAAATCACATTTCCTTGTTGAGTAATTTAACAGTCATATCAGGAAGATCATCTGAAGAATTAGCAAAAAGATTAGCTAGAAGAATTAAAGGAAATCTTGTAAAATCAGAGATTAGAATTTTTCCTGACGGGGAAAGTAAGATAACACTCAAGGGAAAATTATCTAAAAAGAAATCAATTGTTGTACAATCAATTTATCCTCCAGTTGATACAAATTTAATTCAAGCACTGTCTTTAATTTCAAAAGCTAAAGAAACTTCTTCTGAAGTAATTGCCGTTGTTCCATATATGGGATATGCAAGACAGGACAGGGAATTTTTACCAGGTGAAATAGTCACAATGAGGGTATTGGCTAAATTGTTTAAGGGTGCTGGAGCTTCAAAAATTATTGCAGTGGATATTCACAGTATGATTGGTCTCAAATATTTTTCAATCAAAACTAAAAATGTTTCAGCAATTCCAGATTTAGTAAGATATTTCAAGAAATTGAGCCTAAAAAATCCACTTGTTGTATCACCTGATCAAGGTGGTAAAGAAAGGGCCGAAGAGTTTGCAAAAGAGTTTGAT
This sequence comes from Candidatus Nitrosopumilus sp., assembly GCA_041603475.1. Lineage (GTDB taxonomy): Archaea > Thermoproteota > Nitrososphaeria > Nitrososphaerales > Nitrosopumilaceae > Nitrosopumilus. The sequence goes on from JBFIEJ010000002.1 coordinate 10,484, forward strand.
TTAGAATACATTGCTTTGGAGAAAAAAAGAGATAGAAAAACAGGAAAGGTGAAAATAAAAACTAGAAATGCAAATGTTTCGGGCAGAGATATTATTTTAGTTGATGATATGATTAGTACTGGTGGAAGTATAATCAAAGCTACACAATTTCTAAAGAAGCAGAAATCCAATAGAGTATATGTTGCATGTACACATGCATTATTAATGAATGACGCAGAAAATAAAATAAAAAAAGCAGGTGTAACAAAAATCATAAGTGCAAATACTATACCAGGTAAAACATCTATTGTAGATATATCAAATAGTATTGCAAAGGCAATAGTCTAATGCCAGAAAGTTTTTTTGTTTTATCTAAAGAATATCCAGAGTTAGCAATAGATGAGATTATCTCTATTGCAAAAATGTATGATAGGTTTTCTAAAATTAAGGTGTTAGATAATTTAGTAATTGTACAATCAAAGACAAATTGGAATAAGATTGCAAAACGAGCCTCATTTGTTAAAGTTTCAGGACAAATCTTACGAAAAATGTCAGGGTTGTTTTTAGATGAAGACAACTTTGAGGTATTAAAAAATGCAAAAAGTTTTGTTTGTAGAATTATTAATTTATCTTCAAATCAATTCAACGTACCTGAATTAGAAAATTCTATGGGAGATATGATATCAAAATTCTCACATGCAAGAGTAGAATTCAATAATCCAGATATTACAGTTTACTTAATTTTTACCAATAAAGAAAATTTTTTTGGATTCTCAAAAAAAAGTGTAGCGAAAAAAAGGCCAAAGAAAAGCAAGAGTCATCCACACGAATTAGATTGGAAGTTAACCAGATTAATGATAAATTTGGCTGGTCTTAAAGAAGGAGAAACGGTTTGTGATCCATTTTGCGGTACTGGAACAACACTTCTTGAAGCAGAGTCTATGGGAATTAAGGCAATTGGGATAGATTTTGATAAAAAAATGTGTGAGATTTCAAAGGAGAATCTCAAGGAAAATGGGTATAAATCAAAAGTTTTAGAATTAGATTTTAAAGAAATAACTAGAATATCAGATCAATTTGATGGAATTGTGACTGATTTACCATATGGAAGAGCATCCAAAGTTTCAGAAAAACCAGAGGATCTATTAAAAAAAATTATCTCTATCATGCCTAAACGTAAAAAACTTGCTATAATGTACAAAAAGGAATTAGACAAGAATGTCAAGATGAAGGGTTTGAAGAAATATGAAATCTATAGGCATAAAAGCTTGACTAGGACAATTTTGATAAAATGAAACTTGTTTTTTTGGGAACATCAGCTGCACAACCTACAGAAAACAGAGGATTGTCTTGCATGTGTTTGGAAAGAGATGGAGAAATTATGATGTTTGACGCAGGTGAAGGAGCACAAATCGCTTACATGAAATCTGGTTTAGGATGGAACAAAAAAATGACTATTTTTGTTACACATCTACATGGGGATCATTGTGTTGGAATTTTAGGCTTGTTACAAACAATGTCAATGCAAAATAGAACTGAAACATTAGAAATTTTTGGTCCTAGTGGAATTGAAGAATTTATTGGTGCAAATATTAAAGTTTTAAATTTTGGATTATCATTTCCAGTATTAATTACAACAATTAAAGAAGGAAAAATTTTGGAGAATACAAAATATTCTATTCATGTATGCAAAGCAAATCATTCTATATCAGCATTTTCATATTTGTTTGAAGAGAAAGACAAACCGGGTAGATTTAATGTTGAGAAAGCTAAAGACTTAGGAATACCTGAAGGAGAATTATGGAATAAATTACAAAATGGAAATGAAGTTTTAATTCATAATAAAATAATTAGACCCGAGCAAGTATTGGGAGAAAAACGATCAGGTAAAAAGATAGGAATTTCTGGTGATACAATGCCAACAGAAGATTTACAGAAATTTTTTAGAGATTGTGATTATCTTGTATTTGACTCAACATTTTTAGATGAAGAAAAGCAAAAAGCACAAGATACCTGTCATTCTACAGCAAAACAAGCAGCCATAATTGCTAAAAATGCCAATGTTAAAAATTTGATTCTTACACATTTTTCAGCTAGATATAAGGATGAAATTGGACATTTGAAAGAAGCTGAAAAAATTCACAATTCAGTAATTACAGCAAAAGATCTTTTAGAAATAGAGATTAAATGAAAATGTTTGAATTAATTAAAGATCAGATAAAAGATATTAAAAAAATTGTTTTTGTCACTGGTGCTGGAATTTCACAAGAAAGTGGAATTCCCACATTTAGAGGAAAAGATGGTTTGTGGAGAAATTATGATGCAATGAAATTAGCTACTATTGATGCATTTTATGAAAATCCAAAGTTAGTATGGGAGTGGTACAATGAAAGGAGGACAAATATCATCTCATCTCAACCAAATCTTGGGCACAAAACCATTGCAGAATTAGAAAAATATGCAGAAATTATTGTTCTAACACAAAATATTGATGGTTTACACCAAAAAGCAGGCAGTTCAAATGTTTTAGAATTACATGGAAGTATAATCAAAATCAAGTGTACAGTATGTAATTTTAAAGATGAAATAATTGCCGAGTTTTCTGAAATCCCACCTAAATGCAAATGTGGAAATGTACTTAGACCAGAAGTAGTTTGGTTTGGTGAATCATTACCACAAGATGTATGGCAGAAAGCAATAATTCATTCTAGTCAGTGTGATTTAATGATAATTGTAGGAACATCTCTTGTAGTTTCACCAGCTAATACACTTCCAATGTATGCCAAACAAAATAATGCAATTTTAATTGAAGTCAATCCAGAGGATACTGCAATGTCATCAGAAATGGATTTAGTGATTAGAGAGACCAGCGTAAATGCTTTACCAAAATTTTTAGATTTATTCCAAGAAAATTAGATTATGATTATGAGAAAATACCATTAATTTTAGAATCAGAATCATCTCCTGGATTAAACACTGATGATGTAACTGTTCCATATTCTTCATGTTCAACAATCATATCAATATAATATGGAACACTAGCTGCATCATTTACTATTGTTTCAAACATTGATGTGAAAAATGTTCCTGAAAAAATTTCTTTTTGTTCGGTTCTTATTATCACATTAACACTAATTGTTTTTTTACTTGAATCATAATATTGAAGAAGAATATTTTCATCTGATTGTTGTTTTGTTGATAATGATAATGTTTCATAGATTATAGGTGATTGGTTTTGTGTATTTGTAGTTGATGTAGTAGAAGGTGGATTTGAAGATTGTGAAGTTTCTGAATTTGAGTTATCGGTAAAAAAATTTAGAACAGGATCTAAAGGATTAAAGTTTGAAATCTCTTCATTGATAATTTTCTGTGATGAATCTTTAACATAAGCTATTTCAGATGAAATTTTAGTTCCTGCTTCATTAATCCCATTAGAGACTGTATTGCTTGTATTATCTACAATTGAATCAAATGAATTATCTAGTCGCTTTTCTACAGAATTTGATGCTTTATCTCCAAAACTACTCACATCATCTTTTAGTGAATCAAATACAGATGCTGATGTAGTTGGAAATAATGCATCAATTTCGGTTGAAAATATCATGCCTGCTAAAATTACAATTCCCGCAATAATGCCTAATTTTATGAGCATATTGTAAATAGCTAAAAAATAGATTTTAGATTCAAACTAAAAAAAAGTAGTCCATAATGATTGAATTTTCTTAGTTCAAATCAATTTGAGCCAAAAACCAACCATTCGATAACTCTGTCAATATTTGAGGAGGTCAGAATAACTTTGATTGGTCCTAGAGGGGATTCATTAGATTCCTCACAAATAGTAATTTTATTCACAAATGCTGCTTGTTTATTCAGATAAAACCAAGTTGAATCTTTGTCAATGTTTTTTTCGAGATTTCGTCTATAGACTTTTTGTGAATTCTTTGAATGAATAGTTTCATAGATTTTTTCCAAAGATCTCAATTCATTAGATTTTGCTTTTACAGAATGATTTTCAAGTTCAATTGTTGAAAAAGGAAAAATATTTGAAATTGCTTTTTTTATCTTTTCAGGATCTTCAGACGGATAAACAGGACTTAACATATTAATTTTACAATTTATGGTGGGAAATTTCATTATACCCAACTTTGAATTATTTTATATGCAGTTTCAATTAATTCATTTTTAGTTAAACCAACATTTGTAATTGCATAATCTGATAATGCTATAGAGTTACTAATTCCAACACCTAATTCACGATTATCTCTTTCTTCAAAGTGTTCTTTTGTTTGTGGATCATCGGTTCTACCTCTTTTTTGTAAAAAATCAAATCTTGTATCAGTTGATGCATGGACTGCTAGAAGTTTTACCTTTCCAAATTTTCTTAGAACTTGAATTTCATCATTAGATCTTACACCATCAATTAAAATGATATTAGAATTTGAAGATTCAATTTCAGGTTTAACTAATTCTGCTATTGCACCAGGACCGTTTTTTTCTCTAAGTTCAAGCATAAGTTTTCCTAGATTTGATCTTGTGGGTTCCATGTTTCTTTTTTTTGCTTCATTCCTTACTGCATTTCCCATATTGACAATTTCAAATCCTTTTGGTTTCAATCCTTCAGCAATAGTAGACTTACCAGCGCCAGGCATTCCAGTTAAACAGACAATTAGTTTTGTCAACATTTACTAAAAAAAAGGCAGGTCTATGAAGCTACCGGAAATTATTATAAACATACTTCAAAAATTGTTATAATGCGAGTATTTGTAGCAATTGAAATCTCAAATGAAGATGTAATAAATTCAATTGAAAAATTTCAAAGTCAAATGAAAATAAAAGCAAAGCCTGTGGAATCAAAAAACTGTCATTTTACTTTACAATTTTTAGGAGAAATTTCAGAAGAGATGATACCAAAAATAGAATTAGTTCTAAAAAAGATTGAATTTTCAAGTTTTCAGGTTAATTTAAGAGGAATCGGGGCATTCCCAAATGCAAAATTGTCTAGAGTCATTTGGATAGGTACAGACTCTGATGGAGGAAATAAGCTCATTGAGTTATCAGAAAAAGTAGAAAAGGCACTAAATCCTTTGGGTTTTTTTTCAGATAAACCATTCAAACCTCATATCACAGTATTTAGAATTAAAAAGAAGATTGGAGATATTAGTGAAGAATTGGAAAAATACAAAATGATTGACTTTGGAATTGAAAGAGTGATTAGTATAAAACTGAAAAAAAGTGAACTTACACCAAATGGACCAATTTATTCTGATTTAATGGAGATTACATCAAGATGAAAAATATTATTGCTAAGACTAGCAAATTAATTATCCCATCAAAGATTATTCAAAAAAATAAAGATAAAATTGCAGAAGTAGCATATGGTTTAGTTAAAAAAGAGATAAGAAAATTTGATGAAGTTATTGGATTAGAATTTGGTGGTTCATATGCAAAAGGAACATGGTTATCAAAAGATGCTGATGTAGATATTTTTATCAGATTTAAAAAATCAACATCTGAAGAAAAATTTGAAAAAATTTCAAAAATGATTGGTTTTGAATCATTAAAGAAATATTCCCCTTATGTAAGATATTCTGAGCATCCATATGTTGAGGCTAAAATTAAGGATACCAAAATCAATGTCGTTCCATTTTATGATGTAGAAATTGGAAAATGGAAAAGTTCTGCAGACAGATCTCCATTTCATACTAAATTTATGAAAAAATCTCTAACAGCAAAAATGAGAACAGATGTTAGAATATTAAAAACATTTCTTAAATCAAATGGAATTTATGGTGCAGAAATAGCTAAACAAGGATTTAGTGGTTATGTATCAGAAGTTTTAATTTTAGAATTTGGAAATTTTGAAAATGTAATTAAATCAGTTTCAGAATTGAAAGAACAACAAATAATTGGAAAAACATCAAAAAAGTTTGAAACTCCTGTAGTGATTATAGATCCTATTGATAGTAATAGAAATTTAGCTGCTGCAATATCTGATGAGAATCTAGGGAAATTTGTATTAGCTTCTAGAGCCTTTAAGGAAAAACCTTCAGTTAAATTCTTTAAAAAAGAAAAACTAAAAATTTCAAAAACCCATTTGAATAAATTACTAGTCATTAAATTTAATTTTAAAAATAGAAGTCCCGACATTATTTGGGGTCAAATCAAAAGAACTACAACATCCTTGGCAACACAACTAGAAATGGGTGGATTTACTGTATTGAGAAGTAAATCTTACACAGATCAACAAAAAGAAGCATACCTATTCTTCTTATTAGAATCAGTAAGCATTTCACCATCATATACAAAAAAAGGACCAGATTTCTTTAGAAAAGACAGTTCAAAGAGTTTTGTTGTTAAAAATCTGAAAAACACAGAATTAATGTGGATTGGAAATGATAGAAAAATAATTTCACTTGAAAAAAGAAAATATGTAGATGCAGACAAATTTTTGTCAGATTTTCTAAAAAACAACCTCTCTACAGGTATACCAAAAGGTTTACAGAGTGATTTCAAACGTGGATTCAAGATTTCAATAGGATACAATAATTTAGGCAAATCAATTAAAGAGGCAGCAAGCGAATTAATCTCAACAGATGGTATTATCCTTCATTTCAATTAAGAAATTTGCTAAAGAACCATATTCAAATATTCTCGGATATCCAAAATTTACTAATCGTCAGATCAAATCTAGAATTGCTGAATTAGAAAAATTAAACATTAAATCAATTTCATTGATTGGACCTACAACTATTGGTAAGTTAAAAATTTTGGGAAAAGGATATGTCGGAGTTGTAGTTCTAGCAAAAAAAAATAATAAATTAGTTGCTTTGAAAATTAGAAGAACAGATTCACAACGAAAAGAAATGAAAAATGAAGCTGGTCTATTAAAATTAGTAAATTCTGTAAATGTTGGACCCAAAATGGTATCTTCTAGTAGAAATTTTTTGGTTATGGAATATCTTGAAGGAATTAAAATAAGTAATTGGGTAAATTCCTTAAAAGGGGTTGGGAGTGCAAAAAAATTAAAAACAATAATTAAAAACATTTTAGAAGATTGTTACAAATTAGATCAAATTGGTTTTGATCATGGAGAATTAAGTAATATTTCTAAACATGTCATAGTTGGAACAAAAAAACCAACCATAATTGATTTTGAAAGTTCTAGTACTAAAAGAAGAGTTTCTAATGTCACATCTATTACACAAGCATTATTCATCGGTTCTGGAATAGCAAAAAAAGTTCAAAAAATATACAAAAATCCTACTAAAGAGAGAATTATTGAAGTTTTAAAAGAATACAAACAAGAAAAAACACGAGAGAATTTTGAACAGTTGCTAAAAATTCTAAAATTGTGATGGGACCGGCAGGATTTGAACCTGCGACCACTAGTCCCCCAGACTAGTATCATACCAAGCTAGACGACGATCCCGTATTTCAAAAACACAAAATGAAATTATTAAATCGTCGTATTATTCATCATTATTATGAAAATTTGTAAAATATGTCATAAAATTTCTGCTACTGATCAAGATCATTTAGATTGTATTCAAAAAAGGAATATTGAATTAGAAGATGAAGATTTTAAAAATAGTATTCCTGAAAAACTAAATCTAGCAAAAGATACTCAAAATTTGGGAGTTGAAGTTAGAGCTATTTTGGAACATCTTACAAAAGAGAAAGACAAAGAAAAATCATAACCATTTTGATAATCTTTCTTTTTCAAATTCCTGCTTTTTAGAAAGATTATCTTTATTTGATTCAGTTAGATTTGTTGTGGGTTTTGAATTTGAATACATATCAACTTCAATAACTGATGCTGTATCTCTCCCAGTTTCTAAAAAACATCCACCTTTTCCATCAAATATCATTTTTTCTTCTTTTGATTGAATTTTTAAAATGATATTTTTTGCAACCGTTATTCCTTCTCCTTCAGCAAAAATTCCAGCCTTTGGAACTGCCATAGTTTCTGTTACAGATAAGCTTGTTACATCTCCAATAGCAAAAACATTTTCAAAAGATGTTCTACAATCTCGATCTATCAAAATAAATCCCGGTGTTTTTGCCAATCCAGATTCATAGATTACTTTAGGAGCTACATGTGGAGGAATAGCCAACAGTAAATCAAAATCTTCTTCACTATCTTCAAAAATTAGTTTTTTCGATTCAACAGATTTTATTTTACATGAATTATGAAAGATTATTTTTTCAGAATTAATTAGCTCAAGAATTTTTTTGCTAACATCAGGTCCAGCTGCAGGTAAGGTAATTGGTGCAGGACTGTAGAAATGAATTTCAATTGAATCGCGAATTTCTCTTTTTCTAAGCATGGAATCAATTAGTAAGCTAGCCTCAAAGGGTGCTGGTGGACATTTGTATGGCATCCCCATAATTGAAATTGCAATTTTGCCAGAATTAATTTGAGTTAATTCTTTATGAATTTCTGACAATTGGTTATGATCGTATAAATTAAATCCATTTTCTTTTAAGCCAGGGATTTTTTCTGGAGCCAAAATTGCACCCATTGAAATAATTAGAAAATCAAAGGATATTGTTTGAGATGTTGTTTTTACATTTTTATTTTGAAAATCAATTGATAGAACTTCTTCTTTTATGAAGTTAATTTCTTTTTTTGATAATTCATTTAATGAACCAATTGAGTTTTCAAAAGTTCTTGTTCCATTCATTATCCACAATTTTGCAAATCCCACCATGAACCAGTCTTTTTTGTCAATGACTGTAATTTTTACTTGAGATGATGATAAAGAATTTCTTAATTCATTTGCAGATGACAGACCACCAAATCCTCCTCCTAAAATTACAACGTGTGGAATGTAAGACAAATTATCTTTCTTGTGTTGTGGGTCTAATCAAAATTTCATTGACATTTACATGTGATGGAGATTCTACTGCATATAATATTGCATTTGCAATATCATCAGCTTGTAAAGCTTCCATTTTCTTTGCGTTTTCAACAAATCCTTGCAGAGATTCATCAGTAATTGTGTCATTGAGTTCTGTTGCAACAACACCGGGTTCAATACTGGTCACTCTAATATTAGAACGAACACTAAATTCTTGTCTTAATCCCTCACTGAATGCTGCTACTGCATGTTTTGTTGCACAATATACACTACCTGCTGGAAAGACTATTCTTCCTGCAACAGATGATAGATTTACAATATGACCAGATTTTTTTTCTTTCATATGTGAAATTACTGAGCCTGTAGAGTACAGTACGCCCTTTATGTTTACATCAATCATCCTGTCCCATTCATCTACTTTGAGATTTTTGAAGAAACTCAAAGGCATTAGTCCTGCATTGTTTACCAAGATATCAATAGATCCCCATTTATCTAAAACTGCTTTAGCAAAATTATCACATTCTGATCTTTTAGTAACATCAAGTTTTTGATAAAATACTTGGCCGCCAGATTCAGTTATTTTTTTTGCTAGCTCTTCTAATCTTTCAACCCGTCTAGCACCAATTGCAACTTTTGCACCTGCCTTTGACAAAGCCAAAGCCGTTGCAGAACCAATTCCACTACTAGCACCTGTAATAATTGCAACTTTATTCTTAATCATATAAATCGCTTATTCGCATTATTTTTTATCATCGTAAAAATGTTTAGTTAATATTCCTAATAGTTATAGAATCATTAAGAACTTTATTAAAAGAAAAATCACTAATTAATTTATGAAATCAGAGAAATGTGCTTATTGTGGAGATCTAACAGATTTGCCCTTTCAATGTAATTATTGTAAAGATCCTTTTTGTTCTGAACATAGACTTCCAGAAGAGCATAGATGTGTAAAACTAAGTCAGATTAGAGCAAAAAGATTTGGTGAAAAAAAAGTAATCAGAGATGGCGGACCAAACAAGCCAAATATTTTCAAAAGAATTTTTGGAAGATTTTAAAATTAATAGGGACTTTTATCTGGAGAGATTTTTGCACGTCTTCCTTGATAGATTAAAGCAATGGCAAGTGCAAACATTACCATTGCAGTTAAAGGGAAATTTTGAGGAGCTGGTAAAATAAACCAATAGTAGATTCCGAATCCAATTGATACAATTGCCTGTGTCCAGAGTTTTATCCATTTTGGAGATTTAATCAATCTACAAATAATTTCAATAGTAAAAATTCCAATTACTGGATAAATTGTATAAAAAAGAAAATCAATAACATCAACGCCTGTATGAGACATAATACTAAAACAGATTAGCTATAATTTCTATCTAATCTTCCCAGCGTACTTTGGTTGCGATATTTTTAGATATTAATGCCTGAGCATTCTCATATGGAATAGTGGCTATATCTTCAGTCTTGAAAGGACCATATTTTTCAAGATCAGCTCCTACAATTTCATCTATATCTTTTAGAAAACGAACAACAACTTTCTTTGTTTTGTGGTTTTGAGCTAGTGATTCTAGGAATTTTGATTTTCCATTAATTGTTGCAGATAGTATCATCTCAATTCTCTCTCCTTGTTCTTCTTGAGAATCTAAGATGAATTTTTCTTCATCAAGAAGAAATCCAATTTCTAGATCTTCTGATTTAGAAATTTTATCGAGTCTAATTCTTATCAAAAGTGATGTAAGTTCAGTTGCCATTTCAATCATAGTATCTTTGATTTTGCTTTCAACTCCATCAAATTCTTGTTTTCTTAAATTTCCTATAAAATCAGATAGATTAATGTAAAAATTTGGATCAATTTCTAATAGCGAATCATTTTCAGTTTCACGTAAAACAATATGATGGAGTGAGTTTAGATCAATTTGATTTGTTTCTGACATTTCTACCTAATCCTTAAATTCCCGATGTATTTGTGTTTGATTGAAGAACAAAATTGCCCTATAAAGTTAGTCATGGAAAAGCACTCCAAGTTACATTTTCACCTGACGAAGTTTTTTCAAGGATTCAGCATGAAGGAATTCAGTTTATTGATCTTCAGTTTACAGGATTAACAGGCCATTTTCATCATACTACGATTTCTGCAGATACTTTTACTCCAGAACAAATGAGGGATGGGTTACCAAAATTAGATGGTTCGTCAATTGTTGGGTTTACTACAATTGATGATTCAGATTTACTTTTAAAACCAGATCCAAATACATTTGCAATAATACCTTGGATGACAGAAAACAAAACTGCTCGTTTGCTTTGTGATGTTTATTGGGGCGAAAATAGAGGTAGATTATCAAGAGATCCACGAGGAATTTCTCAAAAAGCAGAAGAATACATCAAAAGTCAAGGATATGATTTTAGTACATGGGGTCCAGAAGTTGAATTTTTTGTATTTGATAAAGTTCATTGGGATGTGTTAACCCCATACAAAGGTCAATCTTATTCTATAGAATCTAAAGAAGCTCCATGGAGTCAAGAGGGTGATGGATATCCTATGGGATTGCAAGAAGGATACTATCCAAGTACTCCATCAGATACTCTTACTCCATACAGAAATGAATGTGTGAATATTCTTAAAAATAATTTTGGAATTTTATGTGATAATCATCACCATGAAGTTGCAACAGCTGGTCAATGTGAAATTGACATCAAGTATGATTACATGACTAATGCAGCTGATGCTGCACAATCCTACAAATATGTAATTAGGAACGTAGCTCAGAAATATGGAAAAGTTGCAACAATGATGCCAAAACCCATTGCTATGGATTCAGGTTCTGGAATGCATGTCAATGTTAGTTTGTGGAAAGGAAAAGATAATGCATTTTATGATCCTGATGACGAAATTGAATTGAGTCAAACTGGCAGATATTTTTGTGGCGGTATTGTTAATCATGCAAAAGCACTTTCTGCAATTTGTAATCCTACTACAAATTCATACCACAGATTGGTTCCTGGATATGAGGCTCCGGCATATATTGCATGGAGTTCAGGAAATAGATCTGCCATTGTAAGGGTTCCAAAACATCTCACAGGTAAGGAATATGCTCATCTCAAAAGATTAGAGTTTAGAGCTCCAGATCCTTCATCCAATCCATATCTTGTATTTGCCGCAGTTACTGCTGCTGGAATGGATGGAATTAAAAAGAAAATGGATCCTGGTGAACAAGTTCGTGACGATATTTTTAAAATGACAAAATCAGATAGAGCAAAAAGAGGAATTGGTGTTTTACCAAAAAGCCTTGGGGAAGCATTAGATGAATTAGAGAGTGACAGAAAATTCCTAAATTCAATTTATACAAATGATGTAATTGATAAAATCATAGAATTAGAAAGAAGGGATCAACGTGAAATTGCCATTAGACCACATCCACATGAATTTTATCTGTACTTTGATGTTTAGGTTCTTCCAGTTAGTTGAAAAATATAAAATAACGATATAGCTATTAACCCAAAACCTATTCCAAGAAATATTATTCTTTTCTTTTCAGATGTTGCAGCTTTATACAACAAAACAGCCCCTGCAAGACCGATAAACAAAATCAAAACTCCAATAACTACACTATCAAAACTTGTGTTTGTAATAAGTGGATGGAAGAATCCAGCTAACAATGCAAAAAATGCAACAAGATAAATGTATTTGAAACCAGTCAGTAATTTTGAAGATGTTTTATTCAATGTTGTTCGTAAATACAGTTATCAAATAAACTTTTGAAAATATTTTCAAAACTATTACATCATTCCGCCCATGTCAGGCATTCCACCCATTCCAGGTGGCATTCCACCCATTCCAGGTGGCATTCCACCCATTCCAGGTGGCATTCCACCTTCTCCTCCACCAGGTGGACCTCCTCCAGATTTTTGAGTTGCAATTACATCATCTATTCTAAGTAACATACATGCAGCCTCTGCAGCAGCAGAAACTATCTGAAGTTTAACGGAAAGGGGTTCAATAATATCACTTGATTTCATATTTGCAATTTTACCTTTCATGACATCAATTCCAGTCCATTTTTCACCTTTTTGTTGTTTTGAACGGAGTAGTGTAAGGGTATCAATAGGATCCATTCCTGCATTTTCAGAAAGGGTTAATGGAATTGCTTCTAGTGAATCAGCAAATTTTTCTGCAGCTAGTTGTTCTCTACCCTCAAGAGATTTTGACCAACTTCTTAATTTTGTAGCAGCATATGTTTCTGGTGCTCCACCACCTGCAACAATTTGTGGTTTTTCTATAACATCTTTTACTACCATTAATGCATCATGAACAGAACGTTCAACTTCATCAACAACACGTTGAGAACCTCCCCGAAGAAGTAATGTTACAGATTTTGGGTGTTTACAACCTTCCACAAAAACCCATTTGTCTTCTTCAATTTTTCTTTCTTCTACAAGCTCTGCAGTTCCTAAATCTTTTTCAAAAAGATCATCTAGATTAGTTACTATTCTTGCTCCAGTAGCTTTTGAAAGTTTTGTAAGATCACTTTCCTTAATTCGTCTTACAGCAATAATTCCAGCTTTTGCTAGATAATGTTGTGCCATGTCATCAATTCCTTTTTGACATAATACAACATTTGCACCTGAGCCTATTACTTTATCAACCATTGTTTTGAGCATTCTGTTTTCTTCATCAAGAAATGATTTTAGTTGTTGAGGATTTGAAATGTTAATTTTAGCATCAGTCTCAGTTTTACTGATTTCTAATGCAGTGTTAATTAATGCAATTTTAGCATCAGTAATTTTTCTAGGCATTCCTCCATGAACAATTTCTTTATCAAGTACAATTCCTTGAATAATTATTGAATCCCTAATTGAACCACCAGCTTTCTTCTCTACTTTAATATCATCTATATCTACATCATAGGTTTCTCCTGCTTTTTCTGCCACTGCAAGAACAGATTTTACAATTATTTCAGATAATAAATCAGAATCTTTTCTAACTAGTTTAGTTTGCATTGAAGTTTTTGCAATTTTTGTAAGGATATTTTTATCATTTGCAGAAATTGTATCTGCAATACTTTCAAGATATTGTTTAGCCTTTTTTGCGGCTTTTCTATATCCATCGACAATAATAGTTGGATGAACATCTTGATCAATTAATGATTCAGCATTTTCAAGTAGTGCACCTGCTAAAACAACAGCTGATGTAGTTCCATCCCCTACCTCATTATCAGTAGTTTTTGAAATTTCAACCAGCATTTTAGCTGCTGGGTGTTGAACATCAATTTCTTTTAGAATTGTGGCTCCATCATTTGTAATAGTTACATCTCCAAGAGAATCAACTAACATCTTATCCATTCCTCTTGGGCCTAAACTTGTATGGACAATTTCAGCTATAATTTTAGCTGCTGCAATATTGTTTTTTTGTGCATCTCTACCCTTAGTTTCTGAACCGCCTTCTTTTAGCAATACAACTGGCATAGTACCTTTTGATGTAGCTTGCATACCCATAGATGCAAAAACTCCCGATTCCCCTTTTATACCTTCCAGATCAAGATCGATAAAATTGCAACTAGCATCGGTGTTTTTAAATTGGGAAAATCAAGTTGCAAAATATGGCTAAATCAGCAAATAAGGAATCCTATGATAAAATTTTTACAAAATTAAAAGAGCATCACAAGTGGTTTGAAAACTCTATTCCATTGATTGCAAGTGAAAATATTCCAAGTCCAGCAGTAAGAGAGGCAATAATTTCGGATTTTGGAAATAGATATGCTGAAGGATGGCCTGGTGAGCGGGTTTATGCTGGTTGTGTCTACATTGATGAAGTAGAGTTCGAATGTATGAAATTAGCTAAAAAACTCTACAAAGCCAAATTTGCAGATGTTAGACCAATATCAGGAGTAGTAGCAAACTTGGCAATCTATTCTGCTTTTACAAACCCTGGTGATATAATGATGGCACCTTCTATTCCTGCAGGGGGGCATATTTCACATGGAAAAAAGGAACATTCAGGAACTGCAGGATTGGTTCATGGTTTAGAAATAGAATTTTATCCATTTGATGCCGAAGAAATGACAATCGATGTTGATAAAACAAAACAGAAAGTTAAAGATCTAAAAAAAGATGGTCGTCTACCAAAGATGGCAATGTTTGGTGGTTCGTTGTTTTTATTTCCACATCCTGTTAAGGAATTATCAGATTTTCTAAAAAGTTATGGAATGCACATTAATTATGATGCTGCACATGTTGCAGGTTTAATTGCTGGAGGTAAATTTCAGGATCCTCTAAGAGAAGGTGCAGATACAATGACTATGAGTACTCATAAAACATTGTTTGGACCTCAGGGAGGACTTGTTTTAGGATCAAAAGAACATGAAGAAGTAATCAAAAAAGCAACTTTTCCAGGTCTTACAAGTAGTCACCATATTCATCATATGGCAGGTAAAGCAGTTGCATTTGCAGAAGCTTTAGAGTTTGGAAAAGATTATGCCACACAAGTAATTAAAAATGCAAAATTATTTGCAACTGCGTTAAGTGATATGGGTTTCAAGGTTTTAGGAGAAAGTAGAGGATTCACACAATCACATCAGATTGCAGTTAATGTTTTAGATTATTCAGATGGTGGTAAAGTCGAAGCTAACTTGGAAAAAGCTAACATCATAGTAAACAGACAGTTGATTCCAGGAGATATTAAAGCTGGAAGAAATTATTTCCACCCAGGAGGAATTAGATTAGGAGTTTCTGAAATTACACGTCTTGGAATGAAAAAGAATGAAATGCAAGAAATTGCATCTTTCATTAAACAAGTAGTAATAGAGAAAAAAGATCCTAAAAAAATACTTTCAAAGGTTAAAGATTTAAGAAAGAATTATCAAAAAGTAAAATTCTGTTTTGATGGCAAATTAGGAGCCTACGAATACGTCAAACTGAGATAAAATTAAGCATAATCAGTAAGAAGTGATTGATCACCTTGGTTTTTACCAAATACTAATTCTATTTCATCTGAAAGTGCGTGAATTCTTCCTCGTTGATATTCACTGACATCGTATTTTTCTACAAGTCTTTTTGCTAATTTCAAATATTTTTCTACTGAACCTCTAGTAATTGTTGGGATTAGTTTATGACCACAAATGCATGTCTGAATTAGTGGCATTCTTCTATATGATTTTCCACAACCAGTACAACGAAAATTTTGTCTTGCATAAGCCCTTAGATTTCCCATTATATCAGGAACAAGATGTGTGGAAATTACGTTTGAAACAATTTCTGAAGTGTTTACAGCATCAATTAATTCTGCATTTTTGATTTGCATATCAAATTTGTCAAGCATTGAACCAAGAGTGGAATAGGCACTTCGTGATTTTGAAGTTGTCAGTGATGTAGTTGGGTGTGTAAAGAAATAATCATAGAATTGTCTTTCAGTTTCAAGCCGTGATTTAATTATTTCAACTGATGTTACATCTGATGCTTTAATTTGGGTAAGTGTAGATTCAAAAAATTCTAAGGGAAGAGACTTTGTCACTTCCAAATTATGAGCTTGTGGTTGTGATTCATGAGGTAGAACAAGAGGTTGAATAAGTAATGGAGCATCCATCAGTCCTCCAATTCTATCTGAGAGGAATTGCCTTGAGAAATTAAGTAAACTATCCATTAGAAGCATTATTGAATCAGCATCTCCATCAGCATCTCTTCTTTTTGCAGAGTGCCAATTTGGAGTTGCAAAACATACATGTGTTTCAGTATATCCAATAATTCTACCAACAATACCCACTGAAGTATGTGGAGCTAAACCAATTACTAGATGACCAATTAATTCTTCAGAATTCTTTACATTGTAGAACGAGGTTTTTTCATAAAATTTTTCCAATAGAGTATCAATGTACTTACAAATTGAAACTAAGTATTTTCCACTTTCATAGGGAATAACGATGTCTTGCATTCTAAGTTCCAATATTTGATCAGAATTTTCAAGTGGTTTTCCATCAATATCATGAGTATAACCTAGCCTTTTTAATTTCTCAATAGATGTTCCAATCCATGATGGTTTGAATTGAGTTAAAGGAGAATTAGTTGCATCAAATCTTACAGTTCCATCTTTGAAAACTGTTAAGCCATAGTTTTGACGAACTAATCCTTTCTCAAGGGGTTCAGCAATTTTATCTTGATTAATGAGTTCTTTTACTCCTTTAAATGGTTCTTGGGCTCGCAATCCTATTTTTTCTTGGGCTGAGAGAAGTTTTGCTTTGAGTGGAAACTCTTTGTGTGAATGAGCAGGTGCTTTACGCTTACATTTCTCACAAAATGGTTCATGAAGAACATCTCTACAACTTGAACATCTGTATGTGATAGTTGTTTTTGTGCCACATTTAGAACAGTTTATCCCAATGGATGGTTCATTACATTGGTCACAATTTCTATTGAATATGTTAGTGAAAAAGTGTTCATTTCTTGATGCTTTAAGTAAATCTCTTGTTGGTCCTCCCTTATCACTTACTGGGAATAAAACATGTGTAGGGGGTTTCATTTGTCTAGGAGCAGCTTTTTCTGGTCTTCCAATTCTAACACCGATTGATGTTGAAAACTTATTTCTTATTTCAATTCCTGAAGAATTTGATAATATTTTTGGAACGGATAAATCATTAATTGTAGGTTTTTCTCTGAATAATAAGTTATAAAAAATTCTAGCTTCTTGAGTTTCTAAAAGAATAGAATTGTTTTCAACTTTATGTGGTGTTCCTAATTTTTCAAGAATCTTTTTTGTTTGAATAGAATATACAATTGATGTTTGGTTAACATTTTTTGGTTCTAAAAGTTGGCCGAGTTCTTCAGATGAAATTTTATCCCAGAAATACAAATAATGTGGATGTAATGGAATTTTAAAATCCAAGGAAATTTTCAGTGCTTCATCAATAGTAGGGATTCTATGCAAAAATTGTTTTAGATTTTGATCCTCAGGATCATATTTTTGAATTTTTTCTTTTAATTCCTCAATCCAAAATTCCTCAACATATGCTGAAGGAACCAATTGGGCATTATTTTCAAGAAAATCTCCAAATGAAATCAAAATATCTCCCAAATGTAAAATTTTTTCAATTTCAGATTTTATTTCTAATCCATGTTTTACATCATAGATTTTTACCACACTTCCATTTTTTAGGAGAACAGTTGGGGTATCAATAGAATCAACAAATGCCACAGTAGCTCCTTTACCTGGAATGTCAATCTTGATTTGAGTGCCAACAGCTATTGTGTGATCTAGAATCTCAGCAATAACTGGATGAATTCCTACTGCAGCAAAACCAGTATTACAGGATCTGCCATATCTTAATCGAAAACCACCTAATTTGTTAGGCATTGATAAAACGGATCTGCCAGTAATTACTTCACGCATTCTTTTTGCAGCAGCATCTTCTTGATTATCTCCAGTTTGAACAGCACCTTTAAGATCATTGAGCCATTCCCAACCATCTAAATTGTATAACTCGATTCTTTTGAGGAGTTTTTTTGATCTTCCAATTAAGCCATCATTAAGCACACGTAAAGCTCCACCCCTAACTCTATCAGTTTTGATTCGTGTCATAGATTTGTGATTTACAACTTCATATGGATCAGTATCAACTCCATCCAATTCTACAGGGAGATTTGAAATGACATGTTCTATGTCTTGATCTAATATATGGAATTGAAAACTACTAGCTTCCCTTTCATAGATTCTTAATTCCTCAACAAATCTTCCTGTTTCATCATCAAAAGAATTTGCTTGGTATTTTGATAATCCAACAGCCTTTCTGACATGATCTGCAATCAAAATAGTTACTGCTGATTCAGTTCCACCAGCTGAACGCATAGGTCCTGCAATTGAGACTGATAGATATTCAGTCCCATCTTTGTTTTTCTTAATTTTTACATCACTAATTCCTTGCAGTGGAGCAATTGTCACACCTTCAGTTACAATTGCTAGACCTACCCTAACTGCTAAATCTAGTTTTTCTTCCAAAGATGCATCGGGTAGAGAGTATTTGCCCAAAGCAATTTCCTTTGATAGGATTAATGCTGAAAGTTCCTTACCATTAATTTTTAGCAGCTCACGAAGTGGTTCTGCAATATCAATTTCGTGCATTTTTGAAACACGATCAGCCAAATCAAATGCTATTTTAGGTTCAATTATGCCTGAGGAATCTGCTAGAGTTGACTTGGCGTTTGCTGCATGCTCAAAAATTGAATATGTTTCAGTCGATAGACCAGAGTAATAATCAAGATAATAATCTGGCATCTTTACACTGCTAATTCGAGAAATTGCGTCGTTTTCAGACATAATACAGTTCTATTACTTGCTACTTTGAATTGCTTTTGCTATTTCTTTGAGTTTGGTTAAACTACCACCTTTCTCAAGGAATGTACCAATAACCAAAGCATCAGCACCAGCTTTGACTAAATTTTTAGCAGTTTTCACGTCTTTAATTCCCCCACCCACAATTAAAAATCCATTAAATGTCCGTCTTACTGTTTGAACCATCTCAGGAGTCACATTGGTTTTAGCTCCAGAGCCAGCTTCTAAATATAAAAATCGCATTCCTAAGAATTGAGCTGCTAAAGCATATGCAGCTGCAATTTTTGGTTTTTCAAATGGAATTCCACGTGCTGAGCCTACAAACCAAGCTGATGTACCTTCTCCAATTACTAAGTAGGCAGTTGGTAATGGTTCTAATCCAAATTTAAGAACACTTGGAGCTCCTAATGCTTGGGCTTGTGTGATAAAGTAAGGATTTTCTGAATTCATTAAAGAACTAAACAGAATAGCATCTGCATCAGGCACAACACCTGTAACATTTCCTGGGAATAGAATAATTGGAATTTTAATTCCTTTCTTAATACCTTTTACAACTTGAGCCATCTCAATTTGATCAGTAGCTGATGAACCACCTACAAGTATGGCTGAGGCTCCAATTTTTTCAACATCTTTTGCAAGTCTAGCTGAAGCCTCTAAATTAGATACTTCAGAATCGATTAAAACAAACAATAATGCATTTTTCTTTTTTAATTCAGATTTAAGGAATGATTCTACTTTATTTCCAGCCATAAAGGAGGTTTGTAAATGACTCTTTAAAGTTTAATTGGAATGTTAGTATACAGATTTGTATAGCTATGGCAGAGTCTGAAGGATCTAATTTTAACAATATTATTCGACAAATTATCAAAAAATCACTGTTTACTGAGCGACAAATTGAAATTATTTTAAATCAGAAAGATCTTCTTGAATTAGAGTTTTCAATAACTAAAGGCGCATATTATAGACAAGTTGGTCAGTCTAGAGAGAAATTAGTAGGATTGTTCTACTCAATTATATTATTACGTGGATTAGGCATACTTTTACCAGATGATATAGATGTGATATCAAAACTTTCTGAGCAGATAAGTGTGATTAATGATAGTGATATTTTCCCTGAAAGAGAAGATGAAGTGATAAGTGTGATAGATAGGCTCATTCGTCAGGCATGTAATGTGTGATGTTTGTGATGAATTGTTTGTCATAGGTAATGTAATCGATGGTGATTAATGATGTGAGGTTGTTAATCTAAAGTGTAAACATTTGTTGTTCTATCACAATAAATCACAAGATAGGCGTAAAAATTGTGATGTTAGTAGAAATTCCTGATCCAGAGGTGATTTTAAGTGTGATTTTAGCATTCATAGTTGGTTTAGGTGGCTTGTATGCCTATTTCAAAATACGTCCATATATCAAAACACGGAATGAAATGATAGATGTATCACATGCTGAACGTTTAGAATATTATGAAAGACAGTTAATTGATATGAAAATACGCTTGGATGCCCTAGAAATTCAAGGAATAGAACAAAAACCGGAAGATTCCAATTTGGAATTAAAACAATTTTTAGAAAAATTGGCTAAAAATGAAGTTAATGAGAGGAAGGTGGATGAATCTCCTCAAATTAAAAAAGTGGTAGAAAAACCAACACCCACGCCTAAAATTTCAAATATTGATTACACAAACCCAACTGATTATGTGTTGCATTTAATCACAGACAAAGCTATGACATCACGTGACATCCAAGTCACATTAAAGAGAAGTAGAGAGCATACTTCAAGGTTAATGAAAAAATTATTTGATGATGGATATGTTCAGAGAAATACTGAAAGTAAGCCATACACCTATTCAATTACTGAAAAAGGTAAGGTAAGGGTTGAAGAAATTCAAGTTAATCCAAGTCTTGCATAGAGTTATCTAAAGGGTATTTTTAGTAAAATTTTTTAGATTTTGTTGTGTTTCGGTTAACAATACCTGTTTTTCTTATATATTTATAATTTTAATAATATAATAAATTATATATATTATTAAATTATAATGATAATATGTCAATACAGGAGAATGAAGTTTTAGTTAAAATCACTTCAGCAGGTACAATTTCAATCCCAAAACAGTTTAGAAAGTATATGGATGTTCAAAAAGGAGAATATGTTAAAATGATTCTAGGAAAAGATAGATTGATTGTAAGAAAAGTTACTATTTCTTGATAATTTATTGTTGTTTTTGACTTATTTTGATGGTTTGATAAGTCCATTCTCTACCAGTTCTTGTTCTATCTACCCTACCTTTTGAAGAAAATCTGGACAAATATGTGGATATTACACTAAGTTTTACAGGCTCGTTAAATTCATCTTCATATTTCTCTAGAATGTTAGTTGATGTGAATTTACCCATAGGGAAGAATTTATCTACAATATACCAAATTTTGGAGCCTATAGAATCTATATTTGTGGTAGTGTTTTGTTCCTCTTCAATATTCATTAAGTCCATCATCTCAAATATTTTTAGAACTTTATCACGGGTTACATTACCCTCCAATTTAATATCATATCGTGCTCCATCAGAGTCTTGCATATCTATTCGTATTCGTTTATTGGCCATCTTTAAGATCTAAACAGATCTGATGTTAACAGTTCAATTGATCCAAAAAGATTTGTTAACTAAGTGGTTTGTTAACATTGACTGCCTAGCCCATGCCTAGGGTGTTTTTTGTTATTAACAATAATTCATTATTATTTATCTAAAATTACCTATATTTCATGCCTGGAGTGGAAACAAAGGGGTCAGTTCATAGTTGTTCACAGTGTTAACACCTTTCTTAACGCCTGGAATGGAAATGAAGGGGTTAATTTGAGGTTTTTGGGAGATTTCTTATCATATTATTAACAAAATTGTTAACATCACATCAATTCCAACAAAACCCACACACCAATATTTCCACTCTATCTTTTTCTTTATTTTTTTTAAAAAGGAAATCTAAAATCTAACTAAAAATAATTAATTACAAACTAAACTACAGTTACTATTCTATTCTATACTCTCTTAATTGAGATATGTTTATGGTAATATCTAGAGGAAATGTAGGTGTGTGAGTATGTCTGATCCAATTGATAGAATGTTAGATGCTGCAGAAGCAGGAAAATCAATAATCAAGAATAGAGAAATTCTTCATTTTACATACATTCCAAATATAATTTTTCATAGAAATTCTGAACAAGAACAAGTTACTCAATCATTATTACCAATTTTAAAAAAATCTAGACCATCTAATCTCTTAGTTTATGGCAAACCTGGAACCGGAAAAACTCTAGTAGTAAAGAAAGTAATCTCAAAAATTCAAGAAAGAGTTGAAAAATCAAATTTTCCAATAAAACTAATCTATACTAATTCTAAAGAAGAAACCACTCTATACGGGCTTTTAGTGAGCCTAGGTAGACAACTAAACCTCACAGATAAAGAACTACCTTCCACCGGTTTGGCAATTAGTGCTGTATTCAAACGAATTTTAAACAAAATTGAGGAAGAAAAACTTAATGCAATTTTTGTAATAGATGAAATTGATTATCTAGCTCAATTAGTATCAAAAACCGGTAAAGATATTCTATATCAACTTACCAGAGCAAATGAACGTTTATCTTCAGGAACATTAACTCTGGTGGGAATTTCAAATGACTTAACTTTCAAAGAAAAACTAGATCCTAGAGTAATTAGCAGCCTGGGGGAGGAGGAGATTGTCTTTACAAATTATGATGTTGAACAAATAAAAAAAATACTTGATGAGAGAATTCAAGAAGCTTTTATTGAAAACTCAGTTGAGGAGCCTGCTCTAAATCTATGTGCAGCATTAGCAGGAGGAGAGCATGGTGATGCTAGACGTGCCATAGATCTGATTCGTGTAGCAGGAGAGTTAGCCGAACGTCAACAATCTGATAAAGTAACAATTGAACATGTTAGGGAGGCATCCTTGAAAATTGAAGAAAATAAAGAGGAAACATCTCTAAAATCATACCCTCTCCACGAAAAACTAGTAATCTTAGCAATTATGAAGGCAAATGGACCCTCCACAGGTGAGATTTATTCATCATACAAAAATCTCTGTAAGGCCGTAGGTAAAGACGAATTAACACAGAGAAGAATTACCCAAATGTTAAGTGAAATTGAACTTTCTGGAATTATCACAGGCAGATTGATTCATCAAGGAATTCATGGTAGAACCAAAAAATACAAACTTACAGTTTCATCTGATATGGTAAAAAAAACATTCAAAGATGATCTAACTTTGCAAGACATTGTTTAGATTTGAATTATAATTTTCATGAAATACTTGAAAGGTTTTCAAATTCACCATAATAGCAATTCCTGGATTTGGTGTCATACCAACACTTGCTTGAAAAGGTGTTTGTTTTTGCCATGAGCCTGAATTAACTAATAATATTCCCTTGTACATATCCAACTCTGCCCTATGAACATGACCTACATGAAAAATATCTGGAATATCCTCTATTACTAACAGATCCTCCATCTCAGGAGCAATTGGAGTCTGACTTCCATAAATTGGGCTGAGATGTCTTGCCCTAAGAAGATGTTTCATTACATTTGTTGGTTTGTCATAACTTAGTCCAGGTGTTGTTTTTACAATATCATCAATACTTTGTCCATGAAACATCATTACCTTAACACCATTCAGGGATACTACTGCAGGATTTCCAACCATTATCACATTATCTCTCTCCCACAAACCTTGATTGTATTTTTTAGGAATTGCAGGCTGTGGAAGGGCTCTTCTTCCAGGATCATGGTTTCCAGGCATTATGATGATCTTTACATTTTTTGGAATTTTATCAATCAATTTTTCAACCCTTACTAACTGTTCTTCAATTGTTTGGCAAGTAAGTTCTTTATTCTGATTTGGGTATATTCCAACCCCATCTACTACATCCCCCCCAATTAGTACAAATCGAATTTTTCTAGCAACAGGATCAGGGCTTGATAACCATGAAACAAACTCTGAGAATTCCTCTTCCATAAAGTATTTGCTGCCAATATGAAGATCAGATAAAAATACTGCATATGCCTCAGATTCTGATTTGTTGGTTGCTTGATCTGGGATGTCAGGAAGAATTAGGTCTTTAATTATGAATCCTGAATTTTTTCCTAAACTAACCCTTGCCATTACAAACTGATCTATTAGTAAAGCCCCAGCGGTCTTTTGCAATTCTTCATCAAAAATTATCCCTTCAAATGAGCCTGAAGGATCCTCTAAAACCAATTTGGTAATATTTCTCTCAACATTTCTAATTGTCACCAGACCACAAATGTACATGTCATCCTCAGATTTGGCACTTTTTACAGAAGCCATTGATTTTAACATCCTAGATTCTGGTCTATCAGATATTATTCTCTTAAGCTTGTTAAATCGACTAGAAAATAATGCATTGTATCCCTTTACACCCTCTCCAGATGTAATTTTACCAGTTGGTTCAGATAGCACCTTAACTTCATTTTGGAGAGAAATATCTTCTTTAATTCCAAGATATGTTTCTAAATCATCCTGACTTATTTGAAATAATTTTTGTCTTGTCTTTTCTTTAACTATCTCTTTAATGATCTTCTCTAATTTCCTAACATCTACATTTTCTAATATTTTAAAAGCATCAGGATGGATTTGGAATCCCTTATTCAATGCATAGTTTAATGCAAAGGTTAATTCCTTTTTCATATCAAAAAATATTCTGCGGTTTAATTAAATCTGCGCCTAACTACCAACCCTCAAATAATGTTCATTCAACTAAAGATCGTGAATAAAATACGAATTATTACATTTTTCATATTTTTAGTTATTTTTGCTGCAACTTATCAAATCGGTTCTATGACTTCAGTAAGTGAAGAAGATGCAAATGCCTTCATGGAGGAATTTAAAGAATTAGTTTTGGATATTGACGCATTTGGAATCTTTACCCATAACACAACTATTGCTCTCCCAATGTTCATTCCTGGCTTTGGGGTTGCATGGGGATTGTTCTCTGCATGGTCTACTGGATTTGCATTTGCTTCAATTGCTATGACTGCTCCAATCTTAGCAAATATTCCTCCCCTCTCAATTCTTTTCTTATCACCATTTGGATTAATGGAGTTATGTGCATATTCGTTGGGAATTTCAAGAAGTTTTATTTTGATTAAGGCTATCAGCAAAAAACTTGATTTGAAACAATTCATCAAACCCACTCTAATTGAAATTGGTATAGTAATTGTTCTTCTATTGGCTGGTGGTTATCTGGAGTTTTACATGATAGAGTTGGCACAAGAAGAAGGCTTTCAGATGCCTGGATTCTAGAAACTAAATTTACCACTCTATTTGCCTAATCAGTCTAAAATAATTTAATAGCAAATTATAAACCAAATTAATTGATAACTTTATTGTGAAGGAAGGGTTTGTACTATTAGCATTACTTGTAGTTTCATCAGGATATTTTATCAATGAATCATTTGCACAAGTTTCTCCTAATCAAGCATTTTTGCTTGAGGGTTCTGGATTTGCAGTTACTGAAGAAACAATTAAAATTTCAGAGATAGATCTTGGATTATCTTCAAAATTACAGAGTGGAAGTACAATCAATTTTGTTACTGAGGATGGTTTTTTGACATTAGGGGATGAAGAATTTATTATTTCTGAATTAAATGGAAAATTTCTACGTGAAGGACGTTACATTAGGATCAATGGCAACATTGAAAGTTCAACTGGGTTTGACACATCAATTAGTTTTTTTGGAAGATTAGTTGAGCAAACCAAAGATGAGGCAGTTTATGGATTTACTGGAAGAATTTCAACTCCAGATGAATCATACAAAATTATCTATACAACAAAACTCTCATCACTAGTAAAAATTGACAAAACCCCAACTACCTCAGAAAAATCAAACGAACTAACTATTAAAATCAAAAAAGGCTCAGCCAATAAAGGACTCTCTCAAAGTTATATTGGAATTGGTTCTGGATCCGGTGAAAACAACCCCCTGACCTTAAACTATTTTTCACAAAATAGAATTTCAGTTCAACCTGGAACTACCATTAAAATAGTAAATGATGATACTGTTTCTCATTCGATAATCAGTGGCACTGAAAACTATAATGATCGTCATAATCCATTTACACCAGATGGAAAAATCTCCACAGGTATAATTGAGCCAGGAAAATCAACTAGTATCACCTTTGAAGGTGCAGGCTTTTATCGATTATATGATCCTGATTATAACTGGATGAAAATTGTAGCTTATGTTTTTCCAAACACTGACAGTCTAATTCTAGGTCAAGGTAAGAATCTAGGAAACTAATTTTCCCATTGCCATCTATAATTCATGTATGAATCAAGACTAGTCTGGTTAAACACCATAACTGAGAGATCTGAAAATTCTTTTCCTTCCAAATCTTTTACATTGCCTACAAAACTAGTTTCATTCTCTGTTGTAATTGATTCAAAAACATGAACTTTCATTTTTTCTGTGGTAAAACCATTCTCTCTTAGATAG
>JBFIEJ010000003.1:0-34943 GCA_041603475.1 Candidatus Nitrosopumilus sp.
TCTTTTGAAATATTTCTGACTTTTTTTGTTCCCTTCCAAAATTTTGGTTCATTGTCAATATCTGATATTATATCCCATATTTTGTCAACTGTGGAATTGATTTCTATTTCTGTCTCAATTGTAGCCATCTTGATGAACTTTTGTTCCGCATTAAATATATTAGATTCCAATAGTATCTGAAATAGACTGTGATGGGCAACATGCCTAAAATCCAGAACATTAACTCCAGTTCTAATGGCATTTGCCATTCTTCCGTCACAGTCAATTAAATTTAAAAGAAAAATGAAACCCTCCAAATACATGCCAAAGATAGGAACTCTAGATGGATCTGGATTTTGGAAAAATGCATATGCTCATCAACGTGGAAAATTATTAAAAAAAGTAAACGTGCCAGAAGATCAAATTATTGAATTGGTTAACAAAAAGTACATGGATCTTCCTGCTCCCCTGCGTTATGAAATTGAAACAAGTGGAATTGACAAAAAAGACTTAGTGTGATTCGAAATTCATTTTAACAGGATGAAATATGTTCTGATATGTCAAATATCTCTTATGATGATTTTGCAAAACTAGACATTCGAGTGGCTAAAATTATTGCTACAGAACCTATTGAAGGAAAATCAAGAATAATTAAAGGACGAATCGATTTAGGTGATGATGATCAACGTGATGTCATTATTGGGGGAGCCCAATATTATAAACCCGAAGATATTGTTGGAAAAATTGTTATAGTTATTGCAAATCTTGAACCAAAAAAAATGGCAGGTGTTGAATCCAATGCAATGCTGTTGGCAGCGGATGTTGATGATAAACCATTTTGGCTAACTGTAAACGATGATGTTCCATTGGGAAGTCCTATAAAATAAATTATTGAAAGAGAGTCCAAGTTACCTCTCCTCCATCCATAATTCTTTGGTAGGTTCTTTGGGAACCATTTTTTCTGAATTGGATAACCTCTATTGTAAAATTTGTATAAAACTTTGATTTTATTTATAAGCAAAAATAGTAAAAATTAATGAAAATTAGTTTGATTTATGACTAGTCATAAATCATAAGATCTTTTTCTTCTAATAATGCATGCAAGTTGTTTACAGACCTGTAAACATCAGGTTCTTGTTTAGCTCCAGTGCAGACTAGTTTTCCTGATGAGAATAACAAGATGACTGTTTTTGGGTCAAGCATTCTGTGTATGAGTCCCGGGAATTGTTCAGGTTCATACATACTTCTAGGAAGTGTCCTTGCTGCTTGTTCTAAATGGATTTTACCACCTAGATTGATTGAAGCTACGATATTTTGAATTGTTACTGTGGCATCTTTTTTAACTTTAATTCCACCTTTACGAAGTTTTTGAACAACTGTCTTTACTGCTTTTCTTGCCATTTCTTCAGATTTAGAACCAGTGCATACCATTTTACCTGAAGTGAAAATCAATGTTGCAGTTTTTGGGACTTTTAATCTAAAAACCAATCCTGGAAATTGATCAGGATGATATTCAACATCCGGAAACGTTCTAGTAATTTCATTCAAGTCCATTTTTTGCCCCACATCTGCTGAGGCTACAACATTTTCCACACTTACGATAGGTTTTGTTTGTGGCATATTCAGATTTTTTTGTATTTGAACTATAATAAAAGGACTCGCCATTATTTTGGCTTCTTGAACATATTTTTCACAATTTTTACACTCAATTCTAGTCACAAAATTCTTAGACGAATGATTTAATTTAGATCTGAGGATCGCAGAGCTAGTGAATTTTACAAATTTTAATTTTGAACAGATCTTCTCAATGAGTGATGATACTAATCCGTTAATGATGCTAATTTGGATTGTACCGATTATTCTTTTTGTTTTTTATGGTCAGAGAATTCAACTCTATGTTACATCTGGTGAGATCAAAAAAGGAATTGCTAAACTTGATTTTTATCGAGAAGAATCTAGAAATGAATTAATTGACTATGTTAAAAAAAATCTAAAACCATCTGAAGATCCTGTGAAAAAAATTGACCGCTTTTTAGATTACTTTACTATAATGCCTGTTGATATGGATCCTAATGGAATTGTTGACAAAGTCCAGCATACAGTTCGATTACGAGAGGATTATACTCGAAACCATGTAAAATTACTGTCGCCTCAAATTACTGACGCTGATTTATCCAAAGTGCAAACTTTGCTTGAAATTGCAACCTCTTTACAATTGATTTACAAAATAATTAATCATATGTTCCTGACTGCTAAAAAACAAAATAACTATCCTTTGATTTTACCACTTCAAATGATACTTCCATTCATTATGGAGCAAGCTGAGGCAATGAAAGATGCTATTCCTGCTTTTAAAGCTGGTCAACCAGTGGGTGATGGAATTGGTCCTATGGTAGTTGGAAAAATGATGTTGGATAAACCAAAAGATAAAATTGTATTTCAAACCGTTCTTGCAAAATCTGAATTTGAAAATAGAAAATTACTTTTGTTAAAGGCAGAAGGCCCACACTCTACAGTTGGTAGACCTGCAGATGCATTGGAAGCAATAGTAAAAAATCAAAAACTTGATGCAATAATTATGATTGATGCTGCACTTAAAATGGAAGGAGAAGATTCCGCATCCATTGCTCAAGGATTTGGAGCAGCAATTGGGGGAATTGGAACTGAAAGATTTCAAATAGAGGAAATTGCAACTAGTAATAAAATTCCCATCTTTTCAATTGTTGTGAAACAATCAGTTAAAGAGGCAATTACCTTAATGACCAAAGAAATTTCAGATACATCTGAGGAGGTATCTTCTCAAGTTTATGACATGATCCGTGAAAACACCAAAGAAGGACAATCTGTGTTAGTAATCGGTGTTGGAAATACTTCCGGGGTGCCATAGTAATGTTCTCAAAGAAAAAAATAACAATTGCGTATTCTGTTGAAAGATGCACTGGATGTGGATTGTTACGAAAAAGAAAGTTTGTTGAAGGTGATGTACTATTTGCAAAATCATCAAAATGTGATTCTTGTGATGCTTTAACTACTATTGAGAAGATATTTGCTGAAACCCTTGAACAGTAATCTTTACTATCCTGTTCTGAATTTCACATTACAACTAGGACAAAACCATGATGCTGTTTCTCCTTGTTCTTTAAACATCAATCCGCCACATTTAGGACAAGATCTTATCTCTTCACTCAAAATATTTTGAATCCTTTTTTCAAAATGCCATTGTTGTAACTGTTACTCCATTTTCGTTTGGAATGAATGTATGCTCTGCTTGGGCAACTCTTTGTTCGTTTACCTCTATGAGTACCGGATATGCCTGTACAGCTTTTTTCTTTATTAGAAATTCCAATAATTCTGAAGCTTTTTTCAGGTCCCATTCTTTAGTTATCCATCTTAATGCAAATGGAAGCATGTTGAAATTATTCCAAATGAAATCTAATAATTTGTCTGCTTCCTCATTCTTTGTTTTCTTTCGTGAATTTATTGCAAAAATGTTTTTTATCTTACCATTTCTAACAAACCCTCCTCCTTGTTCAGTTGTTACAAATGGTTCACATGCATATGCAGAGTTTCCAGAAAGTGAGAATCCTCCAATAGACCAAATATTTGGTATAGATTTTCCAGCATGTATGGTGTATTGTTCTAATGAATGACCACTTAGATTTGCAATAGGTTTGAAACCTCTTTGCCTAATTGTGGTTTCAATTGTTCTTCCAATGTCACTTGCTTTTACTCCTTCTTTGATCATGGACATTGCATTTCCTAGAGCTTCCTCAGCAGCTTGTACCAATCCATCAAACTGTGCATCATAACAAACAGTAACTGCGGTGTCTGCAATGTATCCGTTAATCTGTGCACCAAGATCAATTTTTACCAAGTCTGTATCTTTGATTGTTATAGGATCATTTGGTTCTGCAGTATAGTGAGCTGCAATTTCATTTATACTAGTATTTACAGGAAATGCACACTTTGCTCCTCTTTTTTTAATCTCTCCTTCTACTTCCTCACAAATTTCATAAACTGTTTTTCCAATCCAGTCCTTCACTCTTACTTTCTCTCTGACTTCTGAAGCAATTTTTCCTGCCCTGACATAGTCTTCAATATTCACGATTTTGATCCTTTGGCTGCCTTTAAAATGATTATCTGTGAAGCTTAAATTGGGCAACTTTTAGGACTTACTGGGATCGTGGTCTAGCTTGGTATGATTCTGCGTTTGGGACGCAGAGGTCGCGCGTTCAAATCTCGCCGATCCCACCACTAATCATTATCTTATTATCAAATTAATCATTAATGATATTGCCGAGCAATGAGGAAGAGTTAGAGTAATGACTTTGAAATGAAGTAAACTAATGGCTCTGAGCTCCGGCATCTTTTTATGAATTCTTTGAGGTTTTGATTTTATGAAATTTGAAAAACGAGATATTCTTTTGATTGTGGGTCTTTTGCTTGTAATGATAGGGCTGATGCCTTTCATGGCGCCAGTTTATGCTGCATTAATTGTAATAATACTATATTTTGGAATCAAAATCTACGTTGGAAAAAAGAAACAATCTATTCAGCGTGAAATTGGAGAGGGAATATGCATTGAGTGTGGTGCACAGATTTCAAATAATCAGTGCCCCAATTGTGACAAAATAAAGGAATGATTCCATCGTAGGCCTTAATACTGAAAAAAACGCTCATTTTTTGATGGTTTTAAGATATATCACTTTAACAACTAGCTCAACTTTTCCTCAATTTCATTCTAAAATGAGTCCAATAGCCAATCAAATTAGGAAAATCCCATGAAAAGCACTCTATTAATTCTATTTTCAGTAGTCTTACTTGCTGGGATTCTAATTCCAGCATATGCACAAACAAGTTCTGATCATGTTGTAATAAATGAGGTTGAAATCAATCCTCCTGGAAATGATGCTTCATCTGTTTCAGAATGGGTAGAAATTTACAATCCTACAAATTCTAATGTTGATTTAAGTGGTTGGAAGATTGCATCTACAACTGTTCTGAAAAAAACTATGACCATTCCTTCTGGTACAATTATCAAACCTGGACAATTTCTGACATATTCATATCAAAGTTTGTGGTTTACTGATT
Source organism: Candidatus Nitrosopumilus sp. (assembly GCA_041603475.1). Classification (GTDB taxonomy): domain Archaea; phylum Thermoproteota; class Nitrososphaeria; order Nitrososphaerales; family Nitrosopumilaceae; genus Nitrosopumilus. The sequence goes on from JBFIEJ010000003.1 coordinate 5,071, forward strand.
CTAATGAATCTGTAGAACTTCGAGATGCAAGTGGTACTGTAGTTGATAAAACTCCTATACAATCTGATATCTTTAATGATTTTAAATCCTGGCAGAGAATTTATGATGGATACGATTTAGATAGTTCTGCTGATTGGAAATTTGCAACATCAACTGCAGGTTCTTCTAATGGTAAACTTGTAGTGAATCAAGGAACAAATGAAGTTACTATAACTGTTACATCTGAAAAACCATCATATCAATTTGGTGAAACTGCTGTCATCAAGGGAACTGTTTCCAAAGAAGTCTTTATTGTAAAGCCCACATTTCAACCTGAACCAATTTTAGTCAAAATCTCTGGTCCAAATTTTGATAAATCTGTTAGTCTGTATCCCGATCTTAACCGAAATTATAAAACAACTCTAAGCCTACATCAAGTTCTTGGAGTTAATGAAGGCACTTACAATGTTTCTGTTACATATGCAGGGGTTAATGCAAAAACATCTTTTTCAGTAGGACATCAATTAATTGAACAAACCAAAAAAGAAGATACATCACTTAGCATATTCACTGACAAATCTCAATATCTTCCAGGTCAACTAGTTTCTATTACTGGTTTTACGTCAAAAGTAATTCCATTTGAAGGAATGAAAATAACTGTAAAGGACTCAGAAGGTAAAGTGATATCTGAAGGTAATCTTTACCCTACAAAAGATAAATTTTCATCAAATGTGTACATTACAACTGTCAAACCTGCATATGGCACTTATCAAATCTTTGCAGAATATTCTGACAAATCTGCATTAACTACTTTTGATGTTGTAACTGATATCAAAGAAAACGTTCCAATTTCTTTATGGACTGACAAAAGTGCATATGCCCTTGGTGAAACCGTTACTATTACTGGTAGAGTGAATCAAGTTTGGATAAGTTCGCTTGATTTGGAGATACTTCAAACTAAGCAATCTAATATTTCTACAGGCAGTGATTCTGGTTTCAAAATATTAGATGTTGCAAGAATTATGGGTGACGGTACGTTTACTTATTCTTTTAAAATTCCTGATAACAGTAAACGATTAGGTGATTACAGAATAAGTGTGGCTAAAGAAATTGGTTCTGCATCTGTTGTGATTCATGCAGTTACAAATCCTGATGAATTTATTGTATCAAATGAACCCCTAACTGTTAACACCGATAAAGAAGTTTATGAATTTGGAGGAAAAATAAAAGTAAATGGATTCATTAGAGATCCATCTGTAAATTCTAGTTATAAAACAGGTACTCCTGTGAAAATCTCCATATCTCATGAAGATGGCTCCCCACTAGAAATTCTTGCACTAGAACCTGGAACTAAAACCAGGATAAATAATGGCAACATAGTTGCTTATGACTTTACTGCAATTCCAGAAATATCTGGCAGTTATGCCTTAGAACTTAAAGTTTCTAAAAATATCTTCACTGTTGGAAACTATGTTGTAAAATCTGAATATGCCGGACACACTGCTACAAAAACATTTTCAATAATTGATCCAATTAGTGTCAAAGATGGCCCTCAAATTACACTTGACAAAGAAGTGTATGGTCTATCTCAAAATGTCATCTTAACTGGGATTTTTCCACCAACTGGAGATGCTTCAGTTAAAATTACAATGACAAAGCCTGATGGAACTAAGGTTTTATCCGGAGCAACAATTGATTCACAAAGATTCACTTGGACTTGGACTACTCCAATAGCTGACAAAGTTCAAAACATCAAAACTTTTGATGGTAGAGATGTAATCAAAACAAACTTTGGTGTGTATAAAATTAAAGTAGCCACTGATAGCTTTAGCAAAGATCTATTCTTCAAAGTGTCTGCAAATCCCCTAACTGATACATTATCAAATACTCCTCTTTTTGTAACTACTGAAAAATCTCTTTACAAAGCAGGTGAGAAACTCAAAGTTATTGGTAATGTGATTAAAAGAGTTCAGGGTGATGAGGGTTTGGTAGTTCCTGACAGGGTGAAAATACAAATTCTTGATGGAGTGTTTCCATACAAGCAAATTCTAGAATCTGCAGTATATCCTAATCAAGGTGGCGATTTTATTAGTTTGTTTGATTTGCCAATTACTATATTTGCTGAAGGATCCTATACTGTAAAGGCAACTTACAACCAAGCAAAAGCTCAATCTACATTTGGAGTTGCAAATGACTTTCTCTTTGGAAGTGATGAATCTCTTACCTTGTTAGTCACACAAGACAAAACAGAATACTATCCAGGTGATACAGTAGTAGTTAATGGTAAACCTAACAAGTTAATTTATCTTGAAAAATTTGATGTAAGCGTAATTAAAAAATCTACTACCGAACTTACTTGTGGTTCATTTTATTGTGGTAAACATACTGGTCCAGTAACAACAATACGTCCAAGTGAATCAGGGTCATTTACTTTTGAATATAAAATACCAAACACCACCACTGCAATTGGAAAATATGAAGTAACAGTAGATGCAAAATTTGAAACAAAATCATTAAAATTTAATGTTGTAGAAAAACCAATTCCACCAAAACTAGACACATTAATTGAAAAAGAAAATAGAATCTCTGAAAAAACAATTTCAATTGTGACTGCAGAAAAGACTTCTGATGGACAAACTCTATCTCCAAGAGTTCTTTCAGGTTCTTTGTTTACTACATCTAGAGGTGATGAGTCTTCTGTTAATCTTCAAGTCTCTGCTTCTGATGGTACTTGCATAATTGGTCAATCCGAAGGCTGTCTTGTTAGTGAATCTACTAGAAAACCAGGACAAATTTATGATATTGTTGAAATTGATGGCGTTAGTCTTAATGTTAGATATAGTGGTCCTGATGTGAGATTGGAGAAATTCAGTATCGTCCCAGAATCATCTGCTGGATTTTTGCCTGATACAAACTGGAATATTGAGATCATCAAAGATGAACAAATCTCAAGATTTTACTACAAAATCACATACAAAACCCCAGAGTAAGTCCAAAATACTCTCTCATAATTAGTAATTTTATTGAAGTTACAAGTTTTGATGTTTTATCAAGATGATCCTAAAAAATGCACAGCTGCTAAAATGGTGAAATTTGGTCTAGCTCAAAACATTAAAAAAATTGGTAACAAGGGATTAGTGCTTGATCCATTTTCTGAAAAATCATTATTGCCTAGAGATAAAAACTCTATTAATTCAATTGTGGGGATTGATTGCTCTTGGAATCTGGCAGATAAAGCGTTCTCAAAAAATTTTAACGGGATCAAAAGAAAACTTCCTCCACTACTTGCAGGGAATCCTGTAAATTATTCAAAACTAAATAAACTTACAACAGTTGAGGCTTTAGCTGCATCATTGTTTATTTTAGGGTTCAATGATCAAGCTATGCTTTTACTTGATAAATTCAAGTGGGGGCATACTTTCTATGAATTAAATCAAAATCTTTTAGATGAATACTCTAAACTTGAGAATGAAGAACAAATTGATCATATCCTAAAAAACTATGGTTTGGTTTGATTTTTTTTCTTTAAATAAATAATTAATGCCAAAACAATGATTATCGGAATAATTAATAATTCCAGTCCTAATTGCCTTTCGTTCTTTTTAATTTCTTCAATGGTGGGTGTTGGTAATTCTATTTTGTTTTGGGTTACAAGAAAACTTGATTCATAAAAATCAGGCTTTAAAACAGATTCAGATATTGCAAATATTTTGATATTGTTTGCCCCCAACCCTAATTTCTCTGAATCTTTTTCTGAGATGCTAATGAAAATCTCATCATTGATATTTTTGAGTTTTTCAGATAGAATGAGTTCACCTTCATTGTTTGTCAAAAAATATAGAATTGAATCAGAATTTTCTACATTAATTTTAATTTGGAAATTCTGGCCATTTTGAATCATGTTTTCTATTTCGACATTTTTGATTGTTGGAAATTCTGTTTTTTCAAATTCACTCCACTTTCCTATCTTAAATGGATATGATTCATCTGAAAATGACTTTACTGTGATGGTTCTTGATTCTGGGGAATATGATTCAAGGAAAAATGGACCATTACTAATTACTGCATGGTTCTTTTCTTCAATCCACTGAATTGAGGAATCATACCTATTTTGATAATATTCTGGATTTTGATTATTTTCATCAAATGACTTGGGAATGAAATTAGACTTTTTGAACTCTTTCAAATATTCTTTAATTAAATTTGCATCATTAGGAACAATCAATGATAACCAGTTTACATTTTTGCTAGTTGCCCCTGATCTTGAAAATGATACTTTGCCATCAATCACAGCTTTTTCCATTGCAGCAGTAATTTCCCATGGCATAGAATTCCATAACATGGCCCATTCTGCAATCTCTCCATCATCAAAATGCCAATAATTTACATAAACTTCAATTGTATCCTCATCGATCTCTTTTACTCCTATAATTGATTGAATGCTCTGAGCAGCTCTTGGTGTAAATTCTGTGTCAAATGTCTTGTCATTGTCTTCTGTTTGTGTGCCCCACTCTATTACAAAATATAATGAATGCAATACATCATTGATATCCATGTATTGACCATTGTGCCATTTACTAAATTCAAAATCAAATGTTACTTTACTAGTGGCAAATGTATCTGCTCCGACGTTTTGCCATTTTTGTGAGGATGGACTCCATTTCTTTGCATCGTCTGGAATCTCTATGACTCCTTTCGGTCCTGCAGTATCCACTTGCCATTTTGCTCTTATAGGAAACGTTTCTCCAGTAAATGGATGCTTAAATGAACCAGGGTCTGAAACAATTCCCCAAATTTGTCTACTATAACTATCTGTTAGTCCCATTATGGGGTTCCATGCTCCCTGATAGATTTGTTTAACCCCGATTACAAGCTCATCTGTGTCTCCTCTTGCATTAATTGGAGTAAATCTACTTGGAACTCCTGCTCCAAAATCATTTACAATCCCACTGATTTTTTCATTTGCAACATACTGATCAATTTTACTTGCTAGAAATACTCTAACTGATTCATTGACTCCTTCTACTACTGCATCTTGAATTAATTTTGATCTCTCCTCAGATGATTCAAATTCTCCTGTGTATATTTTCTGAGTCATTTGATCAATTTTGTCATTTTTGTAATTCCAGTATGAAGGATCATTGAATCCTGGCATGTTTGAAAACCATGGAGAATACATTTGACCAAGTCCTACTGAATCATATCGCACAAATGCTGAGCGATTCCAACCTTCTGTGTATAAACTCCATTTCAAATCAGAGGGATTTGAACCATAAACTACAACAAATGCCTTGTTTAAATCACCAAAATCCTTTTTGACAGTAAATCCAATCTTTTGTAATTCTACTGCTAAGATCTCCCCAATTGATTTTCTAACTGGATCATCACTTCTGATAAAAATTGTAATTTCTATTGGAATTGAATTGACATGCCATTTATCATCTGTTTTGACTGCTCCTCTTTTCAAAAGTTCTTTTGATATGATCTCTTCAGCAAGTATTGGATTGTATCTAAAATTGAATGTCTCTAGCTGTTCAATTACTGTTAGATATTCAGGATCTGAAGGACCATAATATGAAACGATTGGAGCACCATATCCCCCCATTAATTCATTGACAATTAATTTTCTATCTACTAGATAATTTAAGGCAAATCTTATCTCTTTAATTGAAAATGGATTGAATTCTTTGGATTCTGCTGGATTTACAAGTATACTATATGATCCTCCCGTCGAATCAAACACCTGTAATCCCTCTCTTCCTTGAAAATTTTCTAACCTATCTGATGATATTCTGTAATAGTATAGATCAAGATTTCCATTTCTTACTTCTTCTAGGGCAGTGTTTTCATCTAAATATTGAATAAATTTTATTGTATCAAAAAATGTGTTTTTTTCTGCAAATGATTCTCCATACATCAACGGTACAATTGAAATAGCTAGTATGGTAACTAGCATTTTTTTCATAGTTTTATTTTTCTCGGCTTGTAATAAAACCTATATCATAATACCCTTGTGTTTTAAGCTCTTAAAACCTATATCCTGATTGTGATTCAAAAAATCCATATGAAAATTCATCCAAGAATGACGATAGGCTTACAAGGAATTATTCAAGGTGGGATTTCAGTCGAAGATTTTTCTGCAGTTACAAAAATTGATAAATCTGATTGTAAAAAAATTCTAGAAGAGTTTGTAATAAATGGAATAGGAACAAAACAAGATGATTTTTATTATTTTGAGGATGGTGACAAACTCAAGATTGCTATAATTTTAATTGAGAAAGGATTTCCAATTGATGAAATATCTGTTGCGCTTGATTGGAAAGATTTTGAAGGATTGACTGCTGAAATACTTTACTCTAAAAATTTTGCAGTTATAAAAAATATGATGATGACAAAACCCAGAATGGAAATTGATGTTGTTGGAATTAGGTTGGGTATTGCAATTTTAATCGATTGCAAACACTGGAAGCGCTACAATAGATCATCTTTGACATCGGCTGTTAAAAAACAGATAGAGAGAACAAAACAATATGTTGCAAAAACTCCCGGAGCTATTTCTGTGCCTGTGATTGTGACTCTGTATCAGGACAAAATTGATTTTATTGATAATGTTCCAATTGTCCCCATTTTTCAATTTTCTTCATTTATTGATGAGTTTTATGGAAATATTGAGCAGATGAAGACTATAGAAAAAGACTAGTTATGAAGAATATTACTCCTCCAATTACGAATCCTTTTGTAATTTTAAGAGAATTATCAAGTGCTTTGGAATAGTCTTCATAAATTCCAGTTCCCATGACTTTTACTTTGGTTTCATTTTCCAAAATCTCAAATTTTGCAGATGTTGTTGTGTTTTCTGCTTTTCTTGCTATATCAAAGAACCATTTTGATAGTTTGTCTGCACTTGTGATTAATCCTAATTGATAGTAACCATTCCTGTTTCTAGCCTTTACTGGAGCATAGTGGGTATCAGATGTACATATCTCTAATAGATGGTAGTCTAGTTTTGAAAAATTCTCAATAATTTTCTCTCTTACTCCATTCTCCATATTGTTGGCATCTGCCCATCCTAGAAAATATTTTTTATCATTAATTTTTAGACAAACAATTCCAAGTCCTCCCATTCCCAAGTCTTCTGTCCATACATCCATCTCATCTGAATTAGCATAGCCAAATTCTATTGGGAAACTCTCTTTTGTCATGAGATTGTCCAGACATGATTTGGCAGCATTTAACATGTCTTCTCCATCTTCTTTTGAAATTTCATCACCCATTGCATTGTGACAGTCAACAATCATGGTTCTGGCATAATTTCGATTCTTTGCATATTGCTCTATCTCAGTTTTCATGTAGCTTGGAATATCTTCCATTCCGTGTGGAGATAATGACAAAAATAAAAGAGGATTATTGCCAAACAATAAACCTGTGACTCTTGCTTTATTAATTTGAACTGTAACTGGTTCTGTACAATGTATTCCCTCTTCTTTGACTTCGCTATTTTCTAAATTCTTTAGATAATTTTCAACTTCATTTCTTGATGGTAAATTCAAGGCGTGATCTGATATGCTATGCATGACCATAGCTGATGATGATAAATTTTTGTAAATTAGATATGGGATGTTACTTCCTCCTACTGGATGATATGGTCCTGGATGAATTTCTGGTAATACCATCCTAAATTCTGTTTTACCGTTAGGTGATGATAATCTAATCTGTGATGTGGATACCTTAGTTTCATTTGAACGCTGTTCCATTATCTCTTCGGCTTCTGTAAAATCATTTCCTTGAGATGCAAGATATGCTTGAATTGTTTTATGGGTGCTTTCCATCCCTGGTCTTCCAGCTCTATCTGTAAGATGTGACCAGACACTTGCAATTATCAAAAACGATGCACCATATACTAGGGAGAGAGGATCAGTTAGCATTGGAATCCATAAATCTTGTGGAATTAAAACCAAAAACATTGCAAGTGGCTGTACAAAACAAATCGCCCAAGCTTTTCTAATGTTTACGCCAAGTGTTGTTGTATAAATTCCAATTCTGAAACTAGCAAAAAGAAACATTCCAAATGTTACAAAGAACAATGATGTTTCTTTTGATAACACCACACTTGCCAATAATCCCATTAACAAAGTTACAATCCATAACATGTTTGCAAAAAGAGATGAATGTAGAGATTTTGAATACTCTCTTTTCTTAGTAAATCTGGTATCCAATAATTGTGTTAATGCAAGTACTCCTACAACTATTGGTAATCTGTACCATGTTTCATCTGAAAAAATATTGTTTAGATATCCAAAATAAATCGAAAGAAAAATTACTGCCGAAATTGACAATGAGCCGACTAGCGAAAAGTAATGAGAAGATGGATTAATTAGAGTAAGGGAAAACCTGTTGTGTATATTTGAAACATCGTCTGGAGCTTTTTCCATAGTTTGATCACGGAGCTAAGAAGATATCAATTGCCCATGATACTGCGATTAAACTAATTGGGATTGAAATTACTATTTTGGGATCTATTTTGAAACCTTTGGTCTCATCTTCAAAGAATCGCATGAGCCCTCCACTTGATGCTGGAAGTGGTGCTGATTTCTTATTGCTACTCATTACAACACGACTCAAGGAATTTAACATAAAAACTTTATTCATTAAGAAATTTTGCCTTGGATCAAAAATCTGTGCCTGTATTGACTAATTTTTCACTGATTTTAGATAAATTTCCAATTTTATACTGACTATTGACCTATCATCCTTTGATTTTCTCTAGTGTTTCTAGAATTGAATTCATTGATTTTAGAATTTTTTGTTGTTTTTCATGTTCTTTCTCATTTTCTAATTCTTTAGATAGAATTTCCAATTTCTCTTCTAATATTTTACCTAATGATGATTTGAATTCTTTAGGTGACTTCTCTTTTGGAATGTCTTTTTTTTCTGGTTTTCTGCCACAACTAATACACAATGCAAAACCATCTTTCATTACTCTGACACCTGCGCAATATGGACATGGTTCACTGAGTAATGTAGCTCCATTAAGAAGCATTTCAGCTGCTTTTTTGGTTAGATCCTCAGTCATCACTCTTTCATAGATTTTCTGTTTAAAAAATCCAATTATTTTAAAAAATTAGGCTCCAAACAAGGCTTAATAGTGCGTATAATTGAAATTACTTCGAACGAATGGCAGTAATTTGTAATACTTGTGGTCTACCCGAAGACTTGTGTGCATGCGGTGAACTTGCCAAAGATAGTACTAAAATCATTATTCGATTAGAGACTAGACGATTTAAAAAGAAAGGTACAATGATTGAAGGATTAGATCCTAAATTAAATAACTTAGAAACTGTTGCAAAAGAACTCAAAAACAAGTATGCATGTGGCGGCACTGCAAAGGAGGGCTACATCTTCTTACAGGGAGATCATAGAGATACAATAAAAGATACTTTAATTCATTTGGGATTTCCAGAAGAAAGTATAGAATTGCATTAGAGCAAATTGCAAAAATCAAAAAAACTTCTCCAAGCTCTTGGTATTCCCTTTACGGCATTGTTGTCTGTAATTTTTGGCCTGCTGCTTGTCTCTTTACCAATTGGTATCTTTGTTGTTTTTGAAAGTGAAATAGGAGGGGATATCAATTATGAATTCCCAGTTACTCATTTAGAATTGTTTGAAAATACCTCTCTATATCATGCTCAAATTGACATCAGTATTGGGGATGTCTTTGTGGTGCTATGGTCGTTTTATGTAGTAATTTTTGTCATTGCTATACTTGGTCCTAAAGAGGGATTTTTCAAATCAATATCTCCACTAATATCCTTTGGAAAATTTACTCCAAAATCTAACTATATGATTGGAGTGACAAAATGGCTCTCAATTTTAATTTTAGTTTCTGCAGTGATTAATTTTCTTCAAGAACAAGTTGGGGTTGTAATTTCTCCTCCTCTGGGAGAAAATGATCTGATTCAATTTTTCTATGTGACTTTAGCTCCTTTAATTGAAGAATTTGGGTTCCGAATTATCTTAATTGGTATTCCTCTATTTGCACTCTACTCTCACAAATCATCCATCAAATATTTTTTCAAATGTTTGTGGAGTCCTTCATCTTTACATATTTTTGATTCTAAAAAGGCAATTCTCTTAATTGTATTTGTTGGTGTATTGTTTGGGTTTGCACACATCGCATTTGGTGAATCTTGGAGCGAAGGAAAATTTGCTCAAGCTGCAGCGGGTGGAATAATTTTAGGATGGGTATATCTAAAATATGGTTTTGTAGTATCCTTGTTAATTCATTGGGCAACAAATTATTTTGTATTTTCATATGGGTATTTCCTTTCTCAAATTAATATGATTTCAATTGAAGAAGCTTTTTCACATTCGCTTATGTCTACATTAGAATTACTGTTTCTAGTTTCAGGAATTTTGTCTGTTTCAATATTGGTTTTGAGTAGGTATTGTACAAAAAAAGAATCTGAATTACAAATTTAGTGCTACTTTTAACCCCTTGTATCTATTTCTGATTGTAACTTCAGTTACTCCAGCAGCTTCTGCAACATCTCTTTGAGTTTTGTTTTCACCATTTGTTACACATGCAACATAAAGAGCAGCAGCTGCTAACCCCATAGGATCTTTTCCTGCAGAAATTTTATTTTCTTCTGCTGTTTGTAAAATTTTACTTGCTTTTCTTTTTGTTTTCTCTGAGAGGCCAGCTTTACTTGCAATCCTTGAAATACATTTGATTGGATCAACTACTGGCATCTTCAAATTTAACTCTCTTAATAATAATCTGTAACATCTTGCAATGTCTTTTCGTTTAATATTGCTAGCTTGTCCTATATCTTTGAGTGTTCTTGGAGTTTCAGTATCTCTGCAAGCTGCATAAAGTGCTGATGCAATCAGGGCTGAAATGGAGCGACCACGAACTAGACCTTTTTCTAATGCTTTTCTGTAAATGTAAGCTGCTTTTTCAATTACTGCATCACCTACTGCAAGTTTATCTTTTAATCTGTCTAATTCACTAAATGCTTGTCTAAAGTTTCTATCCACTGGTTCATGAACTTGGCTTCTACTGTCCCAAGTTCTTAGTCTCTCAATAGTACTCTTCATTGATGCGGTGAGTGGCTTTCCTGTTGCGTCTCTATTTTGAGGGTTGATTACAGTTGCCAGTCCCATATCGTGCATTGCAAGTGATGTTGGAACTCCTGCCCTGCTCTTGTTCTCCCCTTCGTTTGAAAATGATCTCCATTCAGGACCTGACTCTTCTACTTTGTCTGTAATTACAAATCCACATTTTCCACAAAAGTTCTCACCTGTATTAGCATCTGTAACTACAGTGCCTTGTCCACATCTTGGACACTTGTCTTTTGTATTTGCTGTTTTAACCATCTCTAATTTCTCCCAAAACCTTTTATTGTAATATTTAACATTTTCTGATTCATTACTTATAAGTTTGCTGTTGATCTTCTTCATAAAACCTCATTAGATGTGATATTTTCAAAGATTGCCTATCTAATTTCTAAAATTTTTCTAATTTTTTCTGCAATATGTGGTTTTTCTTCTTGTTCTAATAGAAATTTTAGATCATCAGCATTATCTACATCCCACATGATTCTTTTTACAAAAACCATGGCGACATTGAGTGTGTGCTCCTTTGCAGTATTCATATGAATTTTGTAACTGTCCTCATCATAATGTGTCTTCATGAGGTCTATTGGCATTCTAGCAAGTGCATTGGTCCCATCAAATCTTCGAGATGGAACAATTATTGCAAAATTTGGATGAGTTTTGTATTTTAACATAAAATCAATGTCTTGTGTTTTGATATATGGGATATCTTGAGGAAATACAATTGATGCATCATATCTGTTATCTAATAGATATTTGTCAGCTAGTGCAACTGCTCCATTAACACTTTCTTCTTTTTCATCAACTATTACTACAGCATCAAATTTTTTTCCTATTTGAATTGCCTTTTCTTCTTTCGTGACAATAATTATTTTATCAATGTGTGGAGAAATTGAAATTGTATATAGTATTTCTTCTAGCATAATTTTACACAATTCTTCTATTTTATTTGGAGATAAATCTAAACGTGTTTTTGCTTTAGAGAAAGTCTTTACAGGAATTATTGCAGCTATTTTCAAATTATACGTGTACTTGTTTTAAAATGAAATTTGCCAATGCGTCTTCAGCAATTTTATTTTTCATTGTAATTTTTGTTTCAAAGACTTTCATATCAAGACTTTGTATCTTTTTTATTAATAATCTATCTTTGGTATCGACAATAATGTTTGAGCACACATCAGAATACATCTTTGCTAATCCATATGCGTTTGATTCTATTCCTGCTGCTTGCATGTATTTGGCTGCAGGTCCGCTTATGGCATTCTCTCCAATCAATGGGCTGACAGCTACTACTTTTTTCTTTATTTTTGATAACTCTTTTCTAATTCCTTTAATCTGAAGCATAGGACCAATTGATGTTAGTGGATTTCCAGGAGCTAAAATTATCATGTCTGCATCATGTATTGCATTTACTGCTTCTGGATTTGGACGGGCTTTGTCTGCTCCAATATATTGAATTCCTTCAACAGGATCTTTTCCTCTATGTTTGACCCAATATTCTTGTAAATGTAATTCTCCCTTATCAGTAATTATTCTAGTTTCAATACTGTTGTCTGTAACTGGTATGATGTTTGCTCTAACTGCAAATTTCTCACACATCCATTTTGTAATGTCGCTGAGATTTTTTCCATTTTTTAACATGTTTGTTCTGATTAGATGAGTTGCTGCATCTCTATCCCCCACTCTAAACCATGTCTCTTCTCCAAATACTTCCATCTGACGCAAAAAGTTGAAAGTATCTTTTTTAATTCCCCATCCTCGTTCTTGGTCAAGTAAATCTGCTAAACCATAAACAATGGTGTCGATATCTGGGCATACATACAATCCGTAAAGCCAATAATTATCTCCAACATTACTGATCACATTGACTTTGGATTCTTGAGAAACCAAACCTCTTACCAGCTTGACTGAACCTGTTCCTCCTGCTAATACTGTAATCATACCATTTTCCCCTAAAACTGAAAAGTCTTCATACGTTACTCCATATTACTTTTTCAAAATTACGAATTTGAATAATTGGGATAGGTTTATTACCGATATTTCATGGATTTTACTCGTGTCTAGGGCTGTACTTCTAACAGTTTTACTTGCAACTCTTATTGTTATTAGCACTAGTACTCCAGCTTGGGCAGCACAATTAGATGCAAGAATTAACCCAAATAATGAATCATCTCCATTTAAGATGAGTTATCTAAAAACCGTATTTTTAGAATATCCAAATGGTGGTGAACTATTTGATGTATTACGTGACAAAGAATGGACAGTATCTGGAACTGCTGATTCATCAGATCCTGGAGTGGTTCAACTTATCAAAAAACTCAATGAAGGTATTAAAGCCGATGGTAGCCAAGCAAGAATTTCAGATATGACTGTGACTTATAATTTTCATCTTAATGCTAGAAACATAAACACATCAATTGATTACCGAGTAATTTTGGAAGGTGAACTTACTGATTATGTTATCACTAAAGATTCTCAGAGAACTCTTGTAGATTTAGGATGGAGAGGACTTTCTGCAGATGGTGAAATTGTAGTTGATGGAATTGATATTAACTTACCATTAAACATCTTAAGAGAGAAAGAACCAGCAGCTTTTGCAATTATTGATACTCCTGAAGCAGAAAATGTGTTAAAGAAACCTCTTATCAACGCAGATTTTATCTTAGAACAACCAATTACTAACTGGCACTTTTTGTTTGACCCAACAGGAATCAATGTTGATGCTGGAACTTTCGGATTAGATCAAGAGATTGCAGGATTTGTAGTTTCTAGTTGGACAATGGGTGAGAGTAGTTTAAGAGAAGGAAGACAAGTAGAACGAGTCTTTGAAGCTGAGATTAACGCAGATCAAAAATATGTTGTTCGAAGTGTTCAATCAGCAGATCAAGGTAACTTGTATACAATTGGCTTTGGAGCTTTAGATAAACTAGATGGAGTTGAAATTGCTGGAGTTACACCAACACCTCCAGAGGGCTATGCCACAACATCAACTGGTGACTTTCCAATTATGATAGTTTATGGAATGGCAGGTGTTGCAGCTGTTGCAGGTATTGCATTTTTCTTCGTAAGTAGCAGATCACTCAAAAATGAAAAAGTTGGACAACAAGGAATTGATCCAAGTAGACTAGTTGGATATCAAACCAGTGCTTCATCTGGAGGTTATCAGACTAATAGAGGAGAGGCTCAACTAGCTGATGATGTTAGTTATCAGCAAACTAGAAGTGTTTATGAAGACACGGCTCCTCAGGAAACCACAACCCCTCCACCAACTCTGGCCAATCGTGAAGAGGCAGCATGCGGATGTGCAGCATCCGCTGAAATGGGTTCTGAATGTGACTGTGAGATGCAAGGCTCTTGTCTCTGTGATGCATCATGTGGATGTGCAGCAGAGATTTGCAAAGAGAATGCTCAGTCAATGAGCTAGAATTTTTAAAAATTAGACTCTCATAATTGTTACAATAACATGAAAGATGAGCTAGAAGAGACTATCAAACTTTTGAGTCAAATTAATGAAAAGATTGAAGGAGCATTAAAAGAATTAGTTGTACTTGAACACAAATACCGAAGTACCAAAGATGAAACAATTAGAATAGATATTAAAAAAAAGTGGAACAAGATACAAAAAAAGATAGATGGATTAGAAAAGAAACGTCGACCAATCCTTCAAAAGAAAGATGATATAGAATTTAAAAGAAGATGGAAGGGCTGGAGATAAAAAACTGACAATTTATTTGCACAATTGTTAAATTCATAATTTTTGTAGGTAGTGTAAATGGAATTAATTTGTAAAAGATGTAAATGTAAATTTCATATAGAATCTAATCAAGAGTTAGTTTGTGAAGATTGTAATGTTCAATTAGGCCTTTTAGAGAAAGAGAAAAAAATCAATGATGAGAGAATAAAGAAACTTGAGGAACATAAAAAATCTGAATTAAACAATCCTACATCCGAAGAAACTATGAAACGCATTGAATATAATCTAAAAAATGAATATAGAAAACGAGAAGGACTAATAGAACAAATAAACTCTAAAATTGATTTTTGACTGAGAAAACTAGCATTATGCTTAAGTTCAAACTTGTTACAGAAAATTTGTGAATATTATTGAATAATTTTGTTATCATAGTAGTTGTGATTATAGTTGCCATTATTGTAGGCGTTATGGGAAATTCTAATTATCAAGATGTGGCCTCTATGCGAGACCAAAAAAATCTTCAATTAACCATTAACGATTGTAAAAGATTATTTGATTCTGGACTTGAGCGAGATGATTGCTTTGAAAAATCAATTAACGCATTTGGAACTGATGAGCAAAAACAACAATGGAGATTAGGATATTACAATCCTTAAATGATTTATTTTAAAAATTTAAAAATTATGTGTGCTGGGAGTAACCCTCCTTCTGTTTTCACGATATTTCGCTTTGCAGCCTACCTGAACTTAGTACAGGACCTTAGAGTTCTGTTTGGCTTTGCTCCATGTGGGTCGGCTTTTTTCATTCCTTTTATGGAAATCTCAGGTTTTCACCATCACTGTGCGCCATATTGGATTTTTTTCTGCTCCGTTGCCAATCATCTCTGATTATACATCTCCGTATCACATTTCCTGTATGGAGGGAGGAGTTTCCTCTGCCGTAGCAGCGTCTCGTGCTCCAGCTCACATGATATTATTAGTTACCAATTGAATTTGAAGATTACTTTGGTTTTGTGCCTATGATAAATAGAGTTCCAAACTCTCGCTTCCACTTCTTCTTACTCTTCAAATCTTTGATGTGTTTTGTTTTAACATTAAATCCAGCATTTACAAAAAAATCCTTCCATTCTTTTTTTGAATGTAAATGCATTTGAATTTTCATAATCTTTTTCCATCTGGCAGTTGCCTTATTATCTGTGTAAAAATCAGTTCCGCAGAAAAATACTCCTCCTGGATTTAGCAGTTTGTAGATCTTCTTCATTGATTTTTCTATAGAATCAACATAGTATAGAGACTCCATTGAAAAAATATAATCAAATTTTTCATTATATTTCCATGAATCTATATCTGTATGGATGAATTTCTCTTTCTTACTTGTGATCCTCTTTTTTGCTTGAATGATCATGTTCTTACTCTTGTCAATCCCAATTGCTTTTTTGCAATTTGTCTGATTTGCGATTTTTCTTACTACCCATCCATTCCCACAACCAAAATCTAAAAAAGTAAATGGTTTATCCAATGATAATTTTTCTAAAAACTTGGATACATTCTTTCCATGCTCTATTTCCATTAGTTCTGCTCTACCACTTTTGGCCCATTTATCAAATGTCTTTCTTACATCATCTATTTTTCCATGTTTTTTATTTTTCAATCTGATCATCTCACTGAGCTTTTGTATGAACGACTTCTACGTGTTGCTTATATCTATTTTTGATTTATCCATTTTGAATAGAATTGCCTGATGAATCATGTAGAAAATGCGGCGGAAAAATAAGAGAGCATTCAAAATGTTCTCATTGTATGCAACCTAATAGCATGATTTGCATATCTTGTGCACATCGCACAACTGAGCAATTCCACTTCATTTGCAAGTATAAATCGACCAACCAGACCAACACTGTGCCAAAAGTCAAGTCTGGCAACTATCGTATGGTAGTTGCCATGGCTTGATTTTAACAAAAAAAGGACAATTTTCAGTACCATAGCTGCCCAAATTTTATTAAAGATGAGCATGGGTTTTGATCTCTATGGGGCAAATTCTGGTAGTTTTCAGCCTGATTGTCCTCTTGTTTATGCCCGTTTATGCTTCTGCTCAAAGCCCAGATAGAATTACAATTCTGGATAATTTTGGCACATATGAGAATGGCGAACCATTATTCATTTTTGGCAAAGTCGCCAAAGTATCTGATGATGCTTTTCTGATTATGCAGATAATTAATCCACAGGGAGATATGTGTCAGATACAACAACTAATACCTCTACCAGATGGTGAATTTATCACCGATGTAATACCACTAAAGGGTAGAATTTGTGGAATTTCAGGAGACTATGAAATAAAATTATTCTATGGAGACAATTCAAAGACAACAAAGTTCCGTGTTTCTTCGGATTCATTTTCTGAATCAACTAATGCACAAAAAATTATTCTTGCAAAAGAATTAGTTGAAAAACAATCATCTGTAATTAATAATATTTTTGATTTATCTTTACCATTAACAAATCAAACCGGTAATACTTTGACAGAATTAGAATCTGATTTTGTTAATTTATGGGATGAATACTTTGTTGAAGAATTAATCTTTGAAATAAATCCTATAATTAGACCCGCAGTTACTTCTTCTCTTGATTCAGTTGAGGAATTATTAGAACAAAATGAGATATCTTTTGAAATCTCAAAATCAATTGATAGAACCATCTTTGCTGCAATATTTTATTATGAAATAGGTGATAAAACAAAAGCAATTGACTTACTCACAGATGCATTTGTAGATATTAGAAATGTCAATCCTGAAAAAATCACTCAAAGAACCGCCACCTTTGATGAATTAGAAGAGACTTTACTCAATTTGATGACAAAGTCTGATACTATAATGAGCAAACCTGTAAAAAATGAAATTGGATTTATTTTTGCTAGAGGAACTGCCCCCGTTTATGCTGATGAAATTTCACAACTTATTGATATACTTTCTAAATCTCGTTATCTTGATGTTATCTCAAGAAAACAAAGTGATCTGTATAGATTAATTCAAAGTGATTGGGAATCAGTCAAAGGTTCACTAACGGGAAAAGAATCCATTGTGGAATTAATTTCTTCAAATGATCGTGTATCTGATTTGCATTCAGCAGCATTACTTTTGCGTGAATTAGATGATGTTGAACGCTTTATTTCGACAAATTCTACCGATAATAGTGAATTAGCAAATATAATCAAACCTGACTGGAAATCCCTAGAGACTGATCTTGCACTTGCAACCTCAGTTGATGATATTTTGGAATCTAAATCTGATATCTCTGTAATGGCTCAAGTCATTGACATCTCTTCCAGAATCAACAAAAGTGTGGAGATTTCACAATCTACTGGCATCAACTCTGACCTAGTTAGTAATTGGAAAATATTACTTGATAGAATTGAAAATGCTGATTCCATAGAAGAGATTTTAGAAATTGTTATTGAATTTGATAACTCCATGAGAGATCTAAGAGAAAAACGTAATCCTCTGATAGTCTTGGAATTTCAGTACAATGCGATGAAAGAAAAAGCTGAATTACAAGCAGACTATCAAAACTTGTTTTTAATTGATAATGCATTAAAAATTCTAAACACTGCAAAACAGATGGAGTCTGGAAATCCATCAATTACTAGAATTGATAGAATAGAAGTGCTTCTTACATGGGTAAGTGAAAAAGCACCACAAATCAAAACAGACCTTGATTCCTATGACAAGGATGCATTCAAAGTTCGTGCTAGTGATATTTTACAGAGAGCAAAATCAATAGAAAATTTAGTTGATCTTAGCATTACCAAGAATCGCTTTTTACCCAATTATTTAGAATTCACTGAAAACTTTAATGAAAAAATTGATAAAGTTCGTGACCTTGTAATACAAAATCAATTAGAGGATGCAGATGATTTAGTTCGTGAGTTATTTGATGAATGGACTCAGGTTTCAGGAGCATATGCAAAAGATCCTTATGGTTCTGATGTGGGATATACTGCAGATGAAATAAAACGTATAGAGTTTAGAAAGAAACTTGATGGATTCTCAAACATGGTCTCCACATTTTACAACGCAGAGTTCTCCGAACATGTTGATCAGTATAACCAAATGGTAGATGAGGCATATAGGCTAATTGAGATAGCAAATTTTGTTGATGCTGAGGCCAAAATTACTCAGATTGGCAATTATCTTAGTGAATATCTAGTTCTAAGGAATCCCAGCATAATTTATGATATCTCATTTAATCCTGAAAAAAATATTTGGGTCATTACTGGTGCCACTGAAAAATCCCTCTTTGATAGAAGAGAGAATCTCTATGTGACAGTGTATAACATGGATGGCACAAAACATAGTAGTCTAGAATTTACTGATACAAAACAAGGTGATTTTTTTACACAATGGATTGCTCCAGCTGATCCTGGCCTGTATGTTGTGATGTTGCAATACAAAAACTCCAAAGCTACTCAAATTGTTCACATTGAAGAGAAATTTGATTTCGATTATGATAATGCAAATCTAAGTATGATTGATTTGGCACGTGACTTTGAGGAGATTGAATCATTTGCAAAGAGATTTGGTGGTGAGAGTTTAGATGAGAATCCTAGATTTGCGGATGTGATAAGCGATATTGAAACCGGATTTGCAAATAGAGATGCAGAAAATGTTGATAAGAAACTAGATGATCTAAAACATCTCATTGAGAGATATCTTCCTATTCGTTCACGTGTGGCAGTGGTAGAGGCAAACTATGATGATGATAAATTGATAGTATCAGGAGCTGTTCAAAAGACAATAGCATTCAGAGAGGATCTTTTTGTTGATGTTTATAATCAGAAAGGCGAATATGTGGAAGAGATTGCACTAAAGGATAATTCTTCAGGATTATTCAATGAGATACTACCACGTTCATTTGATTCGGGAGTGTATGTTGTTCAATTACAATATCATGATATAATTGTGACTGACTTTTTTATTGTAAAGTGAATTCCCTTTAATCTGTAATGAAGAGAAAATTAGTTTTCAAATTATATTATTTTCCTTTCACTAGATTGAATAGCTGCCTAACTGCAAGTTTGGGGTGATGTGTTGCAAGTTTTAGCATATTTGATAATCCAAAATCTGCCTTTATGAAATCAAGAAATTCTTCTGATTTTAGTTCCTTGATAATGTCTAATTCCTTATCCCATTCTTCATCAGTTAACCCAATCCATCTATTCTGAACTTTTCCTGCTGAATTTATTTTTGATTCTATTTCTTTTCTCCAGTTTTCTTCATATGGATAAAGATATTTTTCATCCGTCTTCTGATTTTTTATTGCCTCTGATGCTACTTTGCCTGCTACTCTTCCAAATCTTATTGCATATCTGATTCCTTCAAGCACTAGTGGGTTTGCTTGTCCTGCTGAATCTCCAACTAATATCAAATTGTTGAAAACTGTCTTTCTTGATAATCCATCATTTGGAATCAATCCATAATGAAATTCTATTGGTGTGATCTCTCCGAGTTTTTTGATTGGTCCTAATTTCTTCTCAATTAACTCTTTGAGTCTCTGTGTAGGATCTACATTTGATTCTGGTTTACCTATTCCTACACCTATTCTTACAATGTTGTTTCCTAGTGGAAATATCCATGCATATCCTGCAGGAGAATACTCTTGTCCTACCATTAACCACCACGTCTCAGGATCAACATGTTCTACTTTAGCTTCGTATTCTGCACCTGCTCCGAATCTCTCCCATTGAGTTGCAAAACCCATTGCTTTACAAACAGTTGATGGGAATCCGCTTGCATCAATAACTACTTTGGAATGAAAAGTAACCTTACCTTCTGATGATATTCCACTTACTCCTACAATATCCCCTTTCTCATTTTTTATCACATCGTTAATGTTGACTTTGAGAAAGATATCTACTCCTTCTGTTTCAGCTTGTTTGGCTAACCATCTGTATGTCTTTCTAACATCTAGTACAGCTGCCCTTGGTATTGAATCATTTATTGTAACTTCATTATTAGGAGAACAAAACGAAAAATTTCTAATTGGATTGTAACAATCCTCTGGGATGCCAAACTCTTTGATATTTTGAATCCAAGTTACTCCACTTGTTCTAACAGTTTGTGCAATACTATCTTCTTTTTCAAGAAGTGCCACATTGATGCCATTTTTTGCAGCACTAAAAGCTGCAGATGAACCTGCAGGACCTCCTCCTACAATTACTAAATCATAATGATACTCTGGCATTTCATTTGAAATGAAGATTATCTAGAATATAATTTTGAGGTAAATACGTAAAATTATTTTTTCAAAACAGGATTGCCTGTTGAATCATTCTCTCTTTCTGCATCAAATGTTTCCATGTGGGCAGGATCTCTGTGCATAAAGCTATGTGTTTGACCTTCTAGTTTTCTGCAAAATTTTGAATGAATTGTCTCTTCGATCTTCAATGTAGTCTCATTCTCATGAAATAGACGCTTGCCACAGTCTTGACAAATGAATTCAGGCATAAATCCCGTTTGTATCAAATCTATTTAGATGTTTCAGAGATAATTAAGAATTCAAAATTTTTGAGAAAATTTACCCGAAACTTTAGATGTCTAAAAAATCATTATTTATCATGGATGAATCTGAACTTTCATCATTTATCTTGTGGTCTGGGATTACAGGGATCATCATGTTAGTCACTTCATTGAGTTATGGCCTATATCTGAGGAAAAAGAAACATGAGATCTCTTCACCTTGAAAAAAAGGGTCTTAGAGGATTGGCAATAGCTGAAAGCTTTAAAGAAAATTCTAAAAAATCAATATTTTCGGGAATTGTAATGCGTAGAGATTTTCTAATTGATGGATTTGTATTTGGAAGTGCAACATTAGAAGGAGATGATGCAACTGATACTATTCTTGAGATGTTTGATGAACTTCAACGACCTGATATTAGCTATGTCTTGATCTCAGGTTTGATTGTTTCAATGTATAATATCATCAACATCAAAAAATTAGCTGATTCTCTTCAGATTCCAATTATTGGTGTATCTTTTCATGATTCTAATGGACTGGAAGATGCAATAAAATACCATTTTCCAAATTCATTTGAATTAAAAATTAAAGAATATAAAAAATTAGGACAACGAGAAAAGATCATACTTGATAATTCTCATTCTCTTTACATAAGAAAAGAAGGGTGCACTCTAAAGGATGTACGTACACTGTTGAATCAATTAACATTGCATGGTTCTATACCTGAACCGATTAGAGTCTCACAACTATTGGCAAATAGATTACTACAGAAAGGATTATCCTTCTGAAGCTGTTTTTCCACCATCTACATTAAGAATAGCACCTGTTACCCAATTTGCTTCATCTGATGCTAGATACAATGCTGCATTTGCAACATCAGATGGTTCTCCAACTCTTGCAAGTGGTAACCTTTCTTCCAGAACTTTTCTTGCTTGAGGATCATCTAGGTATGGCTTTATCATTCCCGAATTTATTATTCCTGGATTGACACAATTACATCTGATGTTTTTTCTTGCATATTCTACTGCAATTGATTTTGTAAACATCGATATTGCTGCTTTAGTTGCAGAGTAAACTGCAAGATGCACTCTTGGAATTGCTCTCTCGCTTGAAATAGAACCAATGTTTACTATTGCCCCATTTTTTACATCTGACATTTTTGTAAGAACAGATTTTGTCATATGAAAAACACCCAATAGATTGATGTCAATTAGTTTTTTTATTTCAGAATCTTGCATTTGGTGAAAGTGCACAGGATCATTAATTGCTCCTGCATTATTCACTAGAATGTCTATTTTTCCGTATGTGTCCATGATCTGATTTACTGTTTGGGATACTTGTGATTCATTAGTCAAATCACATGACATTGACACTGTTGAATCTTCACTTCCTACTTCTTTTCGTGTCTTTTCTAATTCTTCCAAATTTCTTGCAATTAGTATGACTTTGGCCCCCTCTTCTACAAATCTCTTGACAATTCCTTTGCCAATATCACTTGATGCTCCAGTGACAATGGCAACTTTATCGTTTAATCTCATAATATGATATAATTATCATAGCTTATAGAATTTTTGTTAAATTTTATTCATGAAAATGATCTATTTTAACTCATTAATCTTTTTGATATATTCAATAATTCCTGTATAGTCAATTTCTCCAAAACCTTCTTTGATGGCATTGTTATAGATCTCTTCAGCCTTTTGAATCATCGGCAGTTCAATTCCTAATGATTTTGCAGTTTTTGTCATAGTTGTAATGTCTTTTTTTAGGTTGGCCAGAGTGAATGTGGTATTGTATTGACCCTCTATCATTTTGTAAGCCTTTTTTTCACTCATACCTGTCTTAAAATAAGTTGAATTTAGTATGTCGAGAAATATTTTTGGATCCACATCTGCTTTCTTAACTAGTGTAATTCCTTCAGCCAATGAAAGTGCAAGCAGTGTGATTTGAAGATTCATTGCAAGTTTGATAGTATTTGCAACTCCACTTTCTCCTAGGAAAAATATCTTATCTGCAATTTTTTCAAAAACATTTCTGTATTTTTCAAAACTTTCTTTATTTCCTGATGCCATCAAAACTAAATTGCCTGAGATGGCAACATTGGGACCTCCCATAACTGGAATATCTAATTTATCAATTCCATATTTTTGAAATTTTAATGAAATCTCTTTTGATTCCGATGGATTTAATGTACTCATATCTGCAACAACTGTTTTTTCTTGTTTTCCAAAAACAATACCTTCATTTCCAAATGATACATCGTTTACAGCTTCTGCATCCTTTACTATGATGATTATAATTTCTGAATTTTCTGCTACTTCTTTTGGTGTGTTAGCAACTGTGGCACCTTTTTGTTGACACTCTGACGTTTTCTCTTTTGTTCTATTGTAAACTATTACATCAAAACCCTCATCTAACAAATGTAGCCCTACTGCGTTTCCTAGCATTCCTAATCCTATTATTCCTATTTTTGTCATAGGATCACCACTAGAATTTTTTTACTAACGTCTTTCTTCATTTTGAATTTCCCATTGACTGTTTCCAAATCTTGATGCTGTAAATTCTAACTGTCCTATTGTTTTGTCACCACGTTTAATTTTTGCAAAATCAAATTTTTTCATTCTGAAAACTTTCTCTTTTGGTTTGTATCCTCCTTCTATAACTTTGACTTTGAAACGTTTACTTCCTTTGATTATTAACTTCCTGGCAATTTGAACATCTCCAATCCATGAAAACATTTCAAAGTCTCCAAAATTTTTTGTCGAAACATCATATCCATATAATCTAGCCTCAAGTTTTGTGCCTTGTGATTTTGCTTGCTCATTTAACCATGTAACCATTTCTTCTCCATGTCCCTTTTCGACCCCAAATGTTTCAGAATCTCGCATGTATACGACTAAACTTCCTCAATAATAATAATCATTTTTAATTCAATGTTAAACTAAAATAATGAACAAAACATAAAATTTTATGCTTACTGTGGACTGTAAAGATGTTGTTTCTATAAAGCATGAATTGCTTGTTTATGTGGCAGATCAGGTTGCAGCAGTTCCAACAATAAAACAAAATCAATTCACATTGTCAAAATTTGAAGATGATGAAATAATTGATACAAATACTGTAATCACAGCGATCAAGGAATATTTGGATTCAATTGGAGAGGCTCATAATTTTGCAGTAATTTCTAACAATGATCTAATTCTAATCAAATCTATTTATGGTAAAACTATTGAACGCGAAACTACTCCACAATCTAATATGTTTTCATGTACTCACTGTGGTTTTGTTACACAATATCAGGTTGAACTAAATACTCATATGAGAATTCACTATCTTTGATTTGAATTACTGTTTGATATTTCCATTTAGTGATTTTGGACAGGATCTTTATAAGCTCTGAAAACAGAAACACATTGTGAAGAAAACCTCAAAAAATAATGTAATGAAAGTTTACTGTGAAAAATGTGATCTTATCTTTGGTTCAAGAGAAAAATTTGAAAAACACTTGGAATCCCATTCTTTAAGCATCTATTGTGAAACATGTCCTATCGATACTGCTATTTCAAAATTTACAAATCTGTTTAAAAGAAAATCGTCTCATAATTTGGAATAAGTTTTTTTAAGAGATTTTTACTGTTTAATTCATGAATAAAAAAGGTGTAATTGTAGGCGTAGTTGTAATTGCAGTTATTGTTGGGATTGTGGCATCTTATTCATCATCTTCATCTGAAACTGTAAATCTTGACATGGGAAGAACTCATGGTACTATATCCACTGCTATGGGATCCCCGATATTGGGAGATCCTTCTGCTCCGATTACAATAGTGGAATTTGGAGATTATCAATGTCATCAATGCTATAATTGGTTTCATAATACCAAGCCTGCTATACATCGTGATTATATTGAAACGGGAAAAGCAAATCTTGTATTTGTAGATTTGGCATTTTTGGGTCGTGATTCTCCAGTAGCTGCACAAGCATCATACTGTGCTGAAGATCAAGGAAAGTATTGGGAATATCATGATATGCTTTACAATGCACAGGAATCAAAAATTGATAATGGTTGGGCAAATTCTGAAAGACTAAAGGCGTTTGCTTTTAGTTTGGGACTTGATATGGAACTTTTTGAAAGCTGTCTTGATTCTGGAAAATATTCCAAAAGAGTTCAGTATAATTCTCAACAGGCAAGAGAGCATGGAGTAAAAGGCACTCCTGGATTCTTTATTGTTGGACCTGATGGACAGCAACAGATTGGTGGTGCACAACCATTCTCTGTGTTTAAACAGATTTTGGATCCAATGATCTAAATGGACAACTCTCTCAAACTTGTTTTTTCAAATTTTAAATATGTTGTAATTTCATTTCTAATTTTTATTCCGATGCTTGTGGGGTTACTGATATTATCTGAATATGTTTTCTTGGAGCCCTATG
This sequence comes from Candidatus Nitrosopumilus sp., assembly GCA_041603475.1. Taxonomy (GTDB): domain Archaea; phylum Thermoproteota; class Nitrososphaeria; order Nitrososphaerales; family Nitrosopumilaceae; genus Nitrosopumilus. The sequence goes on from JBFIEJ010000003.1 coordinate 30,799, forward strand.
TTGTTAGTCATCTCCCACAAGGGACTGAGTTTGGATTTACATTGATTGTAATAATTTCTGCCTTATCTGCACTAGTAATTCCAATGAATATTTTTCGAATAAACATGCTGAAAAGCTCTAAACAAAAAATGGGTGGAGGTATATTTGGAACAATAATTGGTGCTGCAGCAGGAGCCTGCAGTTGCGGTCCTTTGGGATTTGCAGTGATTTCCACTTTTGGCTCTGTTGGAGCTACTGCCACTGCATTTCTTACAAACTATGAAATCCCTATCCGATTAGTCGCTATTGGAATTTTATGTATTACTTATTTTACGACTGTAAAGTCCCTTAAGATTGAGTGTAGACTTCACTCTTGATTTTTCATTAAAATTTGTCTTAAAAACTAGAATTAGATCTATTGAATTATTGATCTACATCAAAATTTTATTAATGAGAATCTGCATCAAATAGTGATTACATGGCAAAAATTAGAGTAAGATCAGGACGAGGTACTGGAACAATTGAGGTGGATAGTGATTCTTCAAAATGGCAGGGCGAAGATTTTAAAAAAAATCAAGCTGCAAGGAAGGATGCATCTAAAGATAAATACATTTCAGTTGGACGTGGAACAAGCAAAATAAAGTTTGGTGACATTGCAAGTACTGAATCCAAATCTACAAAAGGTATGTGGGTTAGTTCCGGAAGAGGTACTGGAAAAAGAAAACTAACAAAATAAACGCTAGTGTACCTCATCAAACTTTTTTGAAAAAATTTACTCTAAATAATATCAAATAATAAAAAAATTAGAATGGTATTGGTTACTTGAAGGAACGAACCTTTCTAACAACTTTGTTATGATCTAATGAAGCAGTAGTTGTTACATACAAAATATGATTTTTCCCTGCAGGTATCACAATTCTTTTTACTGCACCATATTCTGCAACTACGTATTTGCATGGTCCAAGTGATCTCATTAGCTTTTTCCTTTGTTTCCAATCCTTTGCTGCTGCCTTTAATGATGCCAAACTCTGCTTTTTTGACACCAAAAGATTCACTTTCTTTGAACGAGCTGAATATACCAACTTGCCATTCAGATCGCATACGCTGACTACTCTGACTGATGGACTAACCTTCAATACTTTTTCAACAGCTGCTTGAATTTCCATAATTCAAAGAAAACATTCTAGGTGATAAGATTTTCTAATTTTTTTAAATAGATGTCACATTTTCATCTATATTTTTTGATGTTTATTTTATTGGAAAAGGTTTTCTTGATTTTAATTTGTAATCTATGGTTAGATCTAAAAATGAATCAAAAAATACTGATCTTTATGATTTTTGTCTTCTTGGTTTTTTGTATTGATTATGCACTAAAAGGGCAAATAATTGCAACCTTGGAATGTATCTTCTACTTGTTTGAAATATCATCGTGACGTACATTTACGTGCCAATAAGACCAAGTAGAAGAGATCCAGAAGCCGAAGAGCTAGAGGAATCTGAAGAATAACAATATCTCAAATTCTGGATAATTAATTTTGAAATTCATAAAGTTGACGTATTTATTTGCCATTTTTTAGATTTAATTAAATGCAAAATTGGAATTTGATATTTGGCATATTCATAATTTCTAGTCCTATACTTTTTTCCATGATTGCATTTCCAGATTCAATTGCTTGGAGTTGGAATGAAGGAAGAGGTGGTTATTTCTTTGCACTTGTATTTATTGTCGCAGAATTAATTGGTCTTAAAATAGTCATTTCAAAAAAACGATTGTTTACAGTTATCCCCATGGCGATAATTACAATTGTTTACTTAATCTCTTTAGAATATGGATTACGTGAATTCATAATTGAATCTGCAGAACAGTTTGATGTTCAACTAATATTTTCTTGGACATGGATGTGGGATTTTGTTGTGATGGCAATTTTTGCAGTTGCTGCATTGAGTATATTTTTTGGCAAACGATGGATTCGTATTGCTCCTGCTGGGCCAATATTTCTAACTGGTACTGCTATAATTTTGTCCCTTGATGCATTCTTTCCTTACGATACACTTGGTCCTTTACAATACATTGTACCATATTTTGTTCAAGCAAATGTTTGGATAATTACGGTACTAGAACTTGGAACTGCTGTTGCAAGAGATAATGTAATGTTCTTACGAGGTGATCATGGTTCTATAGCACTACAAGTTTTTTGGCCTTCAGCTGGAGTTCACAGTATAATCATTTTCTCATTGGTGATTGGGGCTTTTATGTTGAAAATGAATATCCCAAGAAAAAGAAAAATCATTTATTTTGTTTTAGGAATAATTGGAACTATTACTGTTAACTTGATTCGAATTTTTTCATTATCGTGGTATGCTCTAAAAGTAACAACTGATCCTGTAGCTTGGGAAGAATATCATAAGATTGCAGGCGAAATAATGTTTTTGCCATGGCTGTTTGCCTTTATTTTGGTTGTAATTTTAATTGAATCTAGGCGTCTTAAGAAACTAGAATCGAAAAAAACTAGTTAGAAATAACTGGTAATATCACTCTGACCTTGAACTTCAGATAAATCCGAAACTCTCACACCTAATCTTCTAATGGTCATGGTTTGTGATTCTAATGCTTCTTTTAGTAACTGATCAGAATTTCTTTGTAATTCTTCTAAATTAGAACTGGGATTTCGTAATGTCCTTGATTTTGATTTGTTAGATAAATCCGATTGAACGAAATGAATGCCTATTGATTTGAACATTCTATTATTCTTCTTTAACACCTCGTATACTTCCTTGCATAAATCCATTAAGGTTTCATACAGAAAGTCATAATCTTTTGAATCCTTTTTTAATGTAGAGATTTTACTGTACTGAACGCTTGCTTCTCTTTCTTTGACTGGTTCATCATCTATCCCTCTTACTGAATTGTAAATGTATGTTCCACTTTTTCTTCCAAATTCTTTGTTTAATGTAAACACATCTAACTTTTTTACATCTTCAATTGTTTCCAACTTCATTTCTGTAAATCTTTGTTCTGTTTTTTTACCGATTCCTGGAATTGCTCTGATTTGTAATGAATTTAAGAAAATATTAATTTTTTCTGGGGGGACCACTGTAAGGCCATCTGGTTTTTTAAAATCTGATGCAATTTTTGAAATTAATTTATTTGGAGAAATTCCAATTGAACAACTAAGTTTTACTTTATCTCTAATTGTATTTTTAATTTGTTGAGCAAGATGCATTGCTTTATCAAAATCTCCCTCGCATCTTTTTGTAACATCCAAGTATGCTTCATCTTTACCTACATATTCAAAAATATCTGCATTTGATTTCATTATCTGCATTGCTTTTTCAGACATTTCAAGATAGAAATCAAAATCTACTGGTAAGAAAACTGCATCCTTTCTCTCTTCAAGTCTTTTTTTTGCAAACATGATGGGAATCCCTGATTTTACTCCATACTTTCTTGCAGTATAGTTTGCAGTTGCAATTGCTCCGCTGTCTCCTCCTCTGTCTGAGAACACACAAACACATACTGGTTTTGATTTTAGCTCTGGCTTTCTAATCTCCTCACATTGAGCATAAAAATAATCAAAATCGATGTGGAAAACCACTCTTGTTTCCAATACTTTTCAAACTCATTTTGGTTATTACAATATTGTGGATTAATCTAAATACTGATTACTCCTATGTTTTTTATGGATTATCCTGTTTCAGTTGATGATAATGGTGTTAACTTAAAACCTGAAAAAATGGAAAAGGAAAAACTATATCATTGCATTTTTAAGAAAAAAGCCATTTTAATATTCAAAGATTCCCTAGATGTTCTCAATTGTTATGAAATTGAGGAAGAGGATTTAGTAGAGAAAATAAGTAAATGTACTAATGATGACGATCTAGAAAAATTATTTGATGACTATCTTCAAACACAGAACCTCAAAAATTAAATAAAAGCGAATGAAATTTTTTTGTAACAGGATTTAAAATTGAGCGACTCCAAAAAATCAAAAGACGCAGAAGATATTTTATCCGAATTTGATTCTAGAAATAAACAAAAATCTGAACCAGAACCAACACCTGAACCAGAACCAACACCTGAACCAGAACCAACACCTGAACCAGAACCAACACCTGAACCAGAACCAACACCTGAACCAGAACCAACACCTGAACCAGAACCAACA
>JBFIEJ010000004.1:0-34877 GCA_041603475.1 Candidatus Nitrosopumilus sp.
AACTATATCCTGCAAATAGTTCATCTGCCCCATCCCCTGTTATGATGGATTTTTCTCCATTTTCTTTTGCCCATTTGATAGCCAAATACATTACTACATTATTGCGAATTTCAATATCGTTAAAATTCTGCAATATTCTGATCGTCTCCTCAATTGCTTCTAGAATTATTGATGTCTTGACACTGTAAATTGATAATGGCAAATTCATTTCTTTAGAAATCATTTGACAATAGGTAAGATCAGTTGAAACAAAATCTTCTGCAATTACGGCAATTGCTTTTGGTTTTCGCTCTTTTAGAAAATATGCAATGATTGAACTATCCAATCCCCCTGATAAAGAAATCAGATTAGCTTTACAAGAATTACATGATTCTTGTAAAATTTCATATAATTTGTTTGAGAGTTCATTCAATATCTGATTCACGAGTCTGAAATTAAAATAGCTATGCCTAATGATTTCTCGCTGAATTTTTTACACCCTTATTGCAAACTTTAAATTCTTAATGCAATTCTTGAGAATTATGTTACTTCCTGCTGAAATTGAATCTAAGACTTTAATTCCTGCGTTACGTGCAATCCTTGCAAAAAAACTTGCAGAAGATCATAGCATTAGAGAAGACGAAATTTCTAAAATGCTTGGGGTGACTCAAGCTGCAATTAGTAATTACATTAGAGGTACAAGAGGTGATCCTTCATTAATTTCTAAATTATTGGCAGAAAAACAAGTTGCAATCATGATTGATGAACTAAGTGATAGCCTTTCATCTGATATGGCATACACTCCATCTAGTCTTTCAAAATTTATTGGTCTCTGTAACTACATTAAATCTAGTTTGTTAATTTGCGAGATACATCACAATTTGGAATCAAATATTGATGAGCAAGTTTGTAAGGAATGTGAAAATATGCTTCTCAAAGGCCCTGGAAGCGTTTACTAGATTTTATTTAAAATAATTTCAACAGTGGATGTCATACTTCCAATTCCAGCAGCTGATTCTGTATCTAATGTAATCTTTTGAACTTTAGAGTTTCCATTTAACATTTTTTCAGTAATTATATTTGCAACTGCAACCGCATTTGGTATTGAATTTCCTCTAGCTCTTAGAGTGACAATTTTTTTATTTCCTAAAATAGAAAGTACGTCTAGAGCTGACTGCATTACAGGATCATTTCCAATAGTTATGATGGTATCTTCAGACTTTTTGGTCTGCTCTTGACCATACTGTTCACTTGTCTCGTCCATGAGCATTATTCAACAATCAGCAATTTTATGTTCTTTTAAGTTTTATCGACCATTGATTCATTTTTCAAAGTAATCAATTGGGATATTCTGATAATCTCCATTGGGAAGAACTCTTCTAATAGTAATTGGAATTACTCTTTGTTCCAATTCTTCCATAGATATGTCCAATGAAATTCTTGCAGTTTTTGGAATTGGGATAAATGGTGGTGCTCCAAGTGATAGTTGTAGAGCTCTTGCACCCATTATTCTTGCCTTTTCAAATCTTGTTAATGTAGGAGGTCCAATAGTAATTTTATTTTTTTCACAAGGAATTTCTACTGGTTCATGTTCTTCTATTTTTTCAACAACTTCTCTTTCTTCAATTTCTTTAATTCTTTTTTCTAATTTTTCTTGTTCTTTTTCAGTGAGTGGTTCAATACCATCATTTTTTTCAATTAATTTTCGATAAGTATCTAGTGCTTTGTTTAGTCCTGCATTTGCTTCTGGCTCTACATCCAAAACTTCTGCAGTCTCTAATAATTCAGTACCTTCAGGATCCGCCAAGTAACAAAATTTTCTTAAAACGTTATATAATCTAATCATTTTAAACTACGGATTGAGTACTTCTTCAGTCTCACGAAAACAACTAATTTTAGAAATTCGTGGGAAAGCAAAAATTTCATGTGATCTAAAAAGGCATCTGTCTCCTAGAACTGTTGGAACTATAATGAGATCTTTGCCATTAGAGGGACATGCTCACAAGTTAGGTCAAAGCATTTTGTATTTTGAAACTACTATTGATTCGGGTATAGAAAGAGCAAGATCTGAATTTAAAAAAGGTGATATTGCATTTCTACCCTCCACTGGAAGCATTTGCTTTTTTGTAAAAGATGTTTCATCAGGAAAAACAATGACTCCCATTGGAAAATTAAGTGATGAGATTGATGAGTTAAATAATGTGAAATCAGGTGATGTGTTTTCTATCTATGAAGATGATGCTTGATACAAATGATGTCCTGAATATCCGCCTACTTTTTTTACTGTTCCTTTCTTTGCAGACTCTCTTAGAAATGAATTTGCAGCTGAAATCTTAACACCAATCTGTCTTGCAAGATCTTGCACAGTAATGACTTTGGAATTTTGAATAATTTTCATAGCTTGCTGTTCATTTACCATAACTGTAATCTCTGCTTTCTTTGGACCGCTTTCCCCTTTGTCTTTTTTCTTTTTCTTTGAGTCCTTATCTGCTGATTTGTCTTTATTTGCAGCAGTTGGTTTTTTTGCTCCACCCATAATTGGTGACTAAAATAATCCTCTTATAAACGATGAAGAAATTTCTTGATCAATTTTTGACATTCATCTATTTTTCAAATATAAATAACATCTTGATTAATTGATTATATGGGAATTATATCAAAAGGGGCTAAATGTAATGTTGAGGGGTGTGACCAAGACGGTGCACGTTCTCTAAATACAGCTAAAGTTGAAAATGCTGGATTACGTGTAAATTCTACTGGTAAAAAGACTGTTCTTTGTAAAGAGCATTATAAAGAATGGAAGAAAGAATCCAAAGATGACAGAGATCTAGAACGTGCTAGATTTGACAAGTTTTAATTTCTCTTTTTTGATTTTTTTTTTATGTTTGCAGGATTTTTAAAATAATCATCACTTAATTTATCATATAGTTTTCCCAATTTTTTGTATAGTCTTTTTGGCTTTCTTGTTTTTTGATTGCTAAGAACATACAGTGCCAGAATTGGAAATGCTATTGTGGCATCAGCATAAACTGTTATCATTCCGTGATGTGCATCTTGAACTTTGCCCCAACTCTTTCCTTCTTGTAATGTTGCCCCCGACAATCCCCCTGTATCAGGACGTGCATCTGTGATTTGAATTACATAATCTTGACCTCCATCATTTCTTCTTAGGATTTGATCTAATAGGGGACCAGTTTGCTGTGCAGTATTTTTTGGAACACCACCTCCTAATTCTAAAATACCTGACTTCTTTGAATCATAAAGAATTGCAGCCTGTTCAATAATTTCTCTTACAAAATCAAGATTGTATATTTTATTTCGTAATCTGTGAACTGCCAAGTTTAGTGCCAGGGATGAATCTTTTATTGTTGATATGTAAACTGGGACATCATATTCGTATGCAGTGGTGATGAAACTCTTTTCAGGATACTTTGCATTTTCTTTGCTTATCTTGCCCATTAAATTACAAAATTCTGCTGTCGTAAATGGTTTGTCTGGAAAATTGTCTCCAAACATTTTCTGAATTATTTGATCTTCGGCCTCTAATGTTTCATAAAATTTTATGTAAACATCCCTGATTCTTACAATTTCATTTTCGTATAATTTCATATCATCTACATCAAAACTACCTTGTTTGACAGGTAATCCCCAAGCAAAATGATCTTCATGATAAACATTAGCTCCTGTTGTAATTATCCAATCCACAAACCCTCTTTCAATCAGTGTTTTTATTATTCCTCCAAAACCTACTGGAGTCATCGCTCCAGAAACCGTTAGACATATTGTTGCATTTTCTTGAATCATTTTTGCATAAAGTTTTGCTGCATCACCTAACTGCCTTCCATTAAATCCAGAACTGGCAAAAACATTAACTAAATCCTCTATTGTCATTTTCGGATCTAGTTTGATATGGGGAATGTCTTTGCCATGGAATTTATGTGGGTCCATTTTTAAAAATTAAAATCTTCAGTAAATAATACTTGCTACGATTTCTTTTTGTATCTGATATTTTATTATGAAAAATACATAAAATAATCAGTTAATTAGGAATGAATGAAAAATAATATCAATGAACGTAATAGATTTACATGATCCTCAAAGAGTCAATAGGAAACCCGATGGTGTTTATAGTTTATTTTCCTCTGGCAATTTTATTCAAGATGATTTTACCATTTCTAAAGTTGAATTACGATTATACAATGAAAGATTCGATGAAAAATTAGGATTCTATAGTTTGATCACATCTTTTGTAGATACTGACAAAGGTTCTATTGAGATGATCTATGATGAGGGATTTCGTGGAGAAAACCCTCTCTTGCGAGCAGCTGATTTTCTTTCATCAAATTTAGGAATTTCTGGATTAATTTTACGCTCAATTATCTCATTAAGTGAAAAATTGTCTTAAATCAAAATGTTCTGTTATCAAAATAACAAACTAGTGGTTTTATCTCTTTTTCTCATATGATTATTGAAAATGAGCAAAACAACTCAGTCCATAAAGCCTCAGCAACTCTATGAAAACGAAATGCACAAGTTGAACACAGAACTTCAAGTAGCCTTGCTTAACTGGAAAATTAAATCAATTAAAAAACCAGATTTTCAATTTTAGTCTGCTTTTTTCCTAAATTACTAACTGCCTTTTGAGCCTGTACCCCAAGAATTTTAAACTCAAACTATAGAATTTAATTTCATGCGAATATTGCAACTTCACTGTGATAGTATTGAGTATACTCCTACCAAGAAGGAGATTAAAATGGCTGAAGATATTGAAAACCCTCAAACTGTTACACTGGAACAAGTTGTTGTAGCATTTGTTGCAATTGAAGAAGGTGATGATTCATCAGTAGCTCAAAATGCAATTTCTCAGATTAAAAACTCAATGGAAAAAATTGGTTGTAAAAAATTATTACTATACCCTTATGCTCATCTGAGCTCAAATCTTGCAAAGCCTTCGATTGCTATCTCCCTTCTAAAAGAGATGGAATCTGGTGCATCAGAACTTGATGTATCTCATTCACCATTTGGTTGGACAAAATCTTACAAAGTTCAAGTAAAGGGACATCCATTAGCTGAGAGTTCTAAACAAATCACAAAGGATTCTACTGATTCTAAAGATGAGCTGACATCTGAGGCTTTGAAAGGTGAATCTAAAATTCGCTCATTTTGGAAAATAATGTCCCCTGATGGAACAATGACTAACATTGCAGATTTTGATTTTACAAATCATAAAAAATTAGAAATTCTTGCAAAATACGAATCTGCAAAACAACGTAAAGTAGATGAACCTCCACCACATGTTGCACTGATGAAAAAAATGGCAATTGCAGATTATGAGCCAGCATCTGATTCTGGGAATATGCGATTTTATCCAAATGGTAGATTGATAAAATCACTAATTGAACGATATGTTACAGATAGGGTAAAAGAGTATGGAGGATATGAGGTTGAAACTCCAATCATGTATGACTCAGAACACCCAAGTATGGTAAGTTACTTTAACAGATTTCCTGCAAGACAATATAACATAGATTCAGAAGGAAAAAAATTATTTTTGAGATTTGCAGCTTGCTTTGGTCAATTTCTAATGGCAAACCATTATCAGTTATCTCACAAAAATTTACCGTTTAGGCTTTATGAACTCACACGATACAGCTTTAGACGTGAGCAATCCGGAGAATTAGTAGGGTTGAGGAGGTTAAGGGCTTTTACCATGCCTGATTGCCATGCATTTTGTAAGGATTTACCACAAGCAGTGGATGAAATAAAAACTAGATTTGATCTTTCTCAAAGTGTACTACGGGAACTTGGAATTGAAGAATCTGACTATGACATGGCAATTCGTTTTACTGAAGATTTTTACAATGAAAATAAATCCTCAATTGAAGACCTTGTAAAGAAACATGGTAAACCAGTTTTAGTTGAGATGTGGAAAGAGAAATTTTTTTACTTTGTTCTAAAATGGGAGTTCAATTTTATTGATAATCTTGGAAAAGCTTCAGCATTATCTACGGATCAAATTGATGTTGAAAATGGTGAAAGATATGGAATTGATTTTATTGATGAAAATAATAACTCACAACACCCGATAATCTTGCACAACTCTCCAAGTGGAGCAATTGAGAGGATTATCTATGCATTATTAGAAAAGGCAGCAAAGGATTCAAAGGAAGGACGTAAACCACAATTTCCACTATGGCTTGCCCCTACCCAGGTGAGGGTCATTCCATTAAATGCCGATTTCTTTAATTATTGTAAAGACTTTTGTGAAAAAATTTCTTCAAATAACATCCGTGTTGATGTCGATGATCGAAATGAAAGCATTGGTAAAAGAATTCGCGAAGCTGAAAAAGAATGGATTAGATACATCTTGGTAATTGGTGAAAAAGAGAAGAACTCTGAGAATCTTAGTATTCGTGATAGACAGACAGGCGATGTGAGGGAATTATCTTTTGATGATTTTATTAAAGAAATAAATGAACAGACTTCTGGAAAACCTTTCAGCGGTTTGAATTTACCAAAATTCCTCTCAAAGAGGCCACAACTTATGGTGTAGATGATGAGCTTTCTTGATTTATACATGAACAAAAATCCTTTGATAACTGCTTCAGATGAAGATTCTAAACCTGTAGCTACTATTTTTGGAATTCCATTTGATGCAACACACTCTTACAAGCCTGGATGCAGATTTGGTCCTGATTCTATTCGGGATTCATTTAACAATATTGAGATTTTTCATCCTCAACTCCAAATAGATTTGGAAGCAGTTCACATTGAGGATTTGGGCAATACTCGTCATACTGTTGTTTCATCTGAAATGGTTGATATGGTAAAAAAAATTACAACAGAGCTTGTTGCAAAAAAAACCCAACTTTTCATCTTAGGTGGTGAACATTCAATTACATATGGAACTTATCCTAGTTTTCCAAAAGAAACAGGCTATGTTGTTTTTGATGCTCACTATGATTTACGAAATGAATTTGCTGATACTTCACTTAGTCATGCATCTTATTTGAGAAGAATAGTTGAAGATAGAGGTTCAGAGAACATCTTACATGTTGGCGCACGTGCATTTGTAAAAGAAGAATTAGAGTTTCTTAAAGAAAATAACATAAAGACAATCTCTGATTCTCAAATTCGTAATGGCGAGGGTCCTGTACTTTTAAAAGAATATCTGTCATCATTTGATTCTATTTATGCAAGTTATGATCTTGATGTTTTAGATCCTGCATATGCACCAGGTGTGGGAAATCCTGAAGCAGTTGGAATAACTTCTAGGGAATTATTTGATATGATCCATTCTTTTAAAGATTCTAAAGTTACCGGTGTGGATATTGTAGAACTTAATCCATACCATGATAATGGATCTACTGCATCTCTTGCAGCAAAAATCATCTCTACAATGATTGCTATGAATTTATCACAAAATTAGTTTTTTAAAATTCTAATATTCTTTAGGAATTGGCATAATGTCTAATAATTAATGTAAAAATTATGCTAAAGCTAATAATTACCCCAATTGAAATTTTTAGATATTTATCCATTCATATATTCATATGTACATTAGTTATTACTTTATTTATTATTTTTTTAATTAAATTGTCTTAAATCATTCCTATTTAGTAGGCAAAATTGTGCTCACTTTATTAGATAGTGACGTTGGGGGAATTTCGTGTTAAATAATCTTAGAGAGACACTGCGTCCAACACTTGAAAAGATAGGAAAAGGTTTTGCCTCTACTGGATTATCTGCCAATTTTTGGACAAGTGTTGGTCTTGCTGTTGCATTACTATCTGCAATTGTTTATGGAATGGGAATTGAATACGGATTACTAATTGGTGGAATATTACTTTTAATCTCAGGATTCTTTGATATGGTAGATGGTCAAGTAGCAAGAGTTACTGGAAAGACTTCAAAAAAAGGATCTTATCTTGATTCGATGTTTGATAAAATTGCTGAAGTTGCCATCTTTCTTGGAATTTTAATAGGTGGTTATGCCGAACCATACTTGGTTTTTCTGGCAATAACTTTGTCATTGCTAGTCAGTTATGCAAGAGCAAAATCTGATGCACTAAATGTAAAACTTCAAGGTGTTGGTATTGGTGAGAGGGCAGAAAGACTATTGGTGATTGCTATCATAGGAATAATAGGCTTTATGGATATTGCTGTTTTAATTGTGGTAATTATTGCAGCAATTACTCTGATTCAAAGAATGATTGTAACTACAAAAAACATTAAAGAATAATACTAACGTAGTTTTCCACGTTTTCTTCTATTGTCTGCGGATCTAATTTTTAGGATTTTAAAGTGAATAGCACATGAAATACAATACCATTTCAATACAGTTGGAGATGCAATATATGCTCCTTGAGCACGTAGCTCTTTTGCAAGTGTGTGCTCTACCAAATTTAATCTGGATGTAACTTTTTTTGCTTTATCTTTCGGTACTGTTTGTCCACAATTGGTGCATTGAACTACCCCTGATGAGCCTTTTCCTCCTTTGGTTCGTCCTCTACTTGCACGCTTTAGTGGCATGAACCTAATCTAATTTGCCTACTTATATTCTTGCGCTTAATTTTAGAAATTTCTAAAGTTTATGCCTGAATTTAAGCTAAAATTACCTCATGTTTTAATTACAGATCGAATTACTATAATTGATAGTTTATGCGAGGCCTTTGCCATGGTTGCTATACTTCAGGTGTTGAAATAGTAATATCCAAGGGACAAGTTCTTTGTAAGATCTGTTTTGATAAAATCAATGCAAAAAACTAAATCTATTGTAAAATGACCTAGAGAAATGAAATTAGCGCTTTTCTCACATTGTGCAATTGATACCATTACAATTGAGAATCAAAACTATGAACAGGTAGGTGGGGCAGCTTGCTATTGTGGCATAACTGCAAAACAATTCAAATTCGATGTTGATTTATTTACAAAATATGGTCCTGATTTCCCTAAACAATATCTTGCTGAGCATAAAATTAATTTGATAAATTCTGAATCAAAAATCCCCTCAACAAAGTTTGGTATTACAATTACTGGTTCTGATAGAACATTAAAACTTGAAAATCAATGTGATCCAATAGAATACACTGAGTCAAATGCTGATGCTCATCTTGTCAGTCCTATTTTTCATGAAATAAGTAATGATGTTTTTAAAAAAATTAAAAAAGATTCTAATTTTCTTTTTGTTGATCCTCAGGGATTTTTACGGCAAACAGATAATGAAAATAATGTTGTTTTGAAAAAGACAGAACTTGATTTAACTAATGTCAATGCAATTAAAGTTAATCCTGAAGAAGGAAGATGTATTGTTGAGGGAACTCATGATGAGATAATGCTTGCTTTACAGAAGAAAGGAGTAGAGCATGTTTTGTTAACAGATAAAATTAATGTATCACTTTTAGTTAAGGACAAAATCTATTCTATTACCCTTCCAAATAAAGAGGTTCATGATACTACTGGAATTGGAGATATTTTTTGTGCCACTTTTTGTTGCACCATGCTTAAAGAAAAAGACTTTTTGTGGGCTCTGTGTTTTGCAGGCGGTGCTGCTCAGGCAGCACTTGAATCACAAAATGTGGGATTGCAGAAAATTCCTAAAAAAGGAACAATTGAGACTAATGCCTCGTATTTTTATAATTTGGTGAAATTTCGAGATATCTAGTACATTATTCTTTTATTGTACTGGTTAGTTTGTTACTTCTGTGCAAATAGGCATTTACGGTACTGGAACTTCAGACACTGCAGGAAAAACCATAAAAAAAATTCTTGATGATGCAGATATCAAATCGTTCCCAATTTCAAAATCAAAATCAAAACAAGCTGACTGTGTAATTGTATTGGGTGGGGATAAAGGTGTCCGAAATTATTTTCATAGGACTTTTGATTCTACTCTACCAGTACTGGGTATCAATGAGGGCGAGGCAAGTGGTTTTTTAGCTCAAATTGAACTCAGAGAATTTTCATCATATGTCAATATTCTAAAAAAACAAAATTACACAGTTGAAGAAGTTCCTAGACTTGGAGTTAAAATTGATGGGAAGAATGTGTATCCTGTTCTAAATGATGTTGCAGTTTTTTCTTCAAAAAGTGCAATGTTGATGGAGCATACATTACGAGTCAACGGTGAGGAAGTCTGGCACGACAATAGTGATGGAATTATTGTTTCTACCCCAATTGGCTCTTCTGCATATTCAATGTCTGCAGGTGGCCCAGTATTATTTCAGGATTCTGCAGTGTTTGAAATCATCTCTGTAAATTCTCTTGATGTGACACGCAGACCAATAATTGTTTCAAATGATAGTGTAATTGAAATCGATGATATATCAGCTAGAGTGCACTGTGAAGTAGTTCTAGATGGATTGGATAGATACAAGGTAAACAAAATAGTAGAGTGTAATCAGTTTTTCCCTCACGCAAAAATTATCCGACTCAAAAAGGACTCTACTGCAATTTCTGCACTTGCAAAAAAGGTTCATTTGGCTGAAGAATTACTTAGTATGCCTCCAAGCTCAAAATTACTATTAAAGACACTGGAATATGAGGGAGCCCTTACTCAGAAAGATCTTGCCAACAAAACTTTGTTACCTGACAGGACAGTGAGATTGGCCTTGAGTCACTTGTTAAAAAAAGGATATGTGAAAAAGAAAGTTTCCATAAGAGATGCAAGACAAAAAATCTACGAAATTTCAAAGATTGAATAAACTCTAGTCATCATGGGACAATTCATTTGTATGTGATTTGTCTTCTTTTGTAGCCTTTTCAATACGTTTTTGAAAATTTACTTTTGCACATTCTAAAGAACAATACCCCTTTACTCCTACATCAAATTCTTTATCACATTCCTTACATCTGCTCATTATTTCTTAATTTATGAAATTGTATATGGTTAATAAACAACATTACTGAACCTATCTTTGGGAAATTTCATACAAAATTCTGATTAAAATAAAAAAAATGTTCAATATTTCTTTGCCAATGCATGCAAATCTAATAATGAAATTGTATTGTATTTCAAATTGATTATTGAATTCATCAGATCATTTTTTTTATCTGTATGTCCTAGGCCCAGGGCATGACCTAACTCATGTCTAATGATTGATTCCAGCTGTTTTCTGTTTAATTCATCTGCATTGTAGATTTTAACAAATGCTTTTTGGATGTTCTTATTTTCATCATAAAATAACTCCGTATATCCATTATGCCTATTTCCACTGGATCTATCCATTAGGTAAATTGTAATGGCTTTTGTCGATTCTAACTTTTGTTGTAATTCTAACAATGGAACTTTGACTCCAAAAGATTTTGAAATTTCTTTAATTCCTTCATTCCATCCTAAAAATTGAGTTCTGGAGTTTTTGACCTCTTTTGAATTAATTGCCCTCTCTACAATATCTACTTGTTCTTCACTAACACTTGCATCTCTGAGAATTAAAACTGGAATTGTATTGTCTTTAAGACCCTTCCATGTTCTTATCTCACTCCATTGATTGCTATCTTCAGCCCAAACTTCTACTGGGATGAGGACGGCAATTATTGTTGCCAATATAGGCAACACTATACCTCTCACATAGTGTGAGTGTCATAATCTACTATAATCCTGTGTCAGTATTTTTTGTTAAAACACTTTTCTTGTAATTAATACAATTTTTGTTGTAAAAATTATAATATTTTCTAAGTTTTTTCTGAAGCTGCTTTGATGAATGCCGTGAATGATTCTTCAGGAAAACCTGGTCTACTGTTGAATTCTGGATGGAATTGAACTCCTAGATAGAATTTATGCTCTGGAATCTCCAATATCTCCATTCTTTTACCATTATCACTTTCAGCAGAGAATACTAGACCATTCTTTTCAAATTCTGGAATGTAGTCTTTGTTTATCTCATATCTATGTCTGTGGCGTTTACTAATTGTTGGTGTGTTGTATATTTTCTTTGCATGTGTGTTTTCTTTGATCAGTATTTCATTTGCACCTAATCGTAAAGAGCCACCCATGTCAGAAATTTCTTTTTGCTCTGGTAGTAAATCTACTATGGGATTCTTTGCATCTGATTTTATTTCAGTTGAGTTAGCATCATCTAATTTTAAAACATTTCTTCCAAAGGCAATAGCTGCTAACTGAAAACCAAAACAAATTCCAAGATATGGGATATTTTTCTCTCTTGCATAATTTGCTGTTTGAATAATTCCTTCAGAACCTCTGGTTCCAAAACCTCCTGGAACCAGTATTCCATCATAATTTGAGAGAATACTATAATCTGAAATTGATTCTGAATCTATCCAATCAATTTCTATTGATTTTCCTAATTTAGCTCCTGAATGCTTTAGTGCGTGATTAACACTGACATAACTGTCTGCAAGAGTGACATACTTTCCAACCATGGCAATCTTCACTTTACTATCTTCATGGTTAACCATGTTTTCAGCAATCTCATTCCATTTGTCCCAATTTGCTGAAGCATTAACCATCCCAACCTTTCCAAACTTTGTAAAAATTGAATCCATTATTCCTTGATCATATAAAATCTGAGGTACTTCGAAGATTGACTTGGCATCATGGCATGATAATACATCTTTGGTTGTAACATTAGTAAACATGGCAATTTTTTTCTTGGTTTTTTCTTCTAAAGGTAATGTGCATCTAACTGCTAGAAAATCTGGCTGTATACCGATCCTTCTAAGTTCTTGAACACTATGTTGTGTTGGTTTAGTTTTTTGCTCTCCTACAACATCAAGTGATGGTGCTAGTGTAACATGCACAAAGATGACTCCTTGTGGTCCTTCCTCTACCCTCATCTGCCTTAATGCCTCTAGAAATGGTAATGATTCAATATCTCCTACTGTTCCACCACATTCTACAATTAAAAAATCCAGATTTTCATCCTCAGCAATATTTCTAATTCTATTTTTTATTTCATCAGTTACATGGGGTATGATCTGTACACATGCTCCTAGATATTCTCCCTTTCTCTCAGCTTCTATTACTGAAGAATATACCTGAGCAGTTGTAATGTTATGACTCTTGGGGATATTCTGATTTAGGAATCTTTCATAATTTCCAATATCCATATCGCATTCACCTCCATCCTCTGTGACAAATACTTCTCCATGTGCAACTGGATTCATTGTTCCAGCATCATAGTTCAGATATGGATCTATTTTTATGCATGAGACCTTTTGATCAGCTAGTTGTAATAATTTTGCAATTGAGGAAGTTGTAACACCTTTTCCAAGACCAGACATCACACCACCTGTGACAAAAATGAACTTCGTCTGCACATTTATGAAACGAGTATCTGGTTTTTGTATGTTTTGTCGATCATGATTGATTGAAATAGGTGATGCAAGTTAATTCTAATATGAGGATTCCTCTAGCATTTTTTTCAATTTTATTTGTGCTTGTTTTGGGGTTATCTACCATCGCTTATGCTGCAAGTACTCACATCATAGTAATGCCTTCTGGGGCATCAGATCCTGATGCGCCATATTTCTGGTCTGAAAAAACTACCGGGGTTACAACTGGGGAGATTACTGTATTTCCAAATGACTCTATAACATGGGAAAATGCTGATACTGCATTTCACACCATTACGTCAATCACACAATCTGGTGAACCTAATGGACTTTTTGATAGTGGATTTATCAATGCAGGCGATTCCTACACAAGGGAATTTTCTACCATTGGGGATTTTTACTATTATTGTAGTATTCATCCTTGGATGAATGGTGTTGTCCATGTGGTAAAGAATCCTGGTAGTGTTAAATCTCTCAGTAATGTTGCATCTGGACTAAGTGAAGATGGTTTGGGTTTTACTGTAAAATATATTCTAGATGTCACTCTTCAAAAACCTGTTATCATTAATTCTTCAGAAAAGACATTGACCTTTTTAATATATGGAGATACAGAAAATGAGAAAATAACATTGATTCTTCCTTTCAAATTAATTGAAAATCCAAATACTGTCTGGGTAGATGGAGTCATGACTGATTTTGAAACTGATATTACTTCCACTGGAACAAAATTAGTAATTCCAATAATTCCACATTCCAAGGAGATCAAAATTATGGGGTCTCATGTAATTCCTGAATTTGGATTTATAGCAATTGGTGTTTTGAGCATTGCTTTACTGTCATCCGTATTTTTTACCCGTTCTAGACTTTTAAGAATATAATTTTGCCGATCTTTACACCTGTGAAAAAATTACTATTTTTTTAAATATTTTTAAGTTTTTTTCAGCGAGTATTATTTATTATTCTAAGAACATATTACTTTGATAACATCTAGATTGGTGGCCATAACTGAAAGTATTGCTCCCAGACGCAGTTTGTATATTGGACCACCACTCTTTGACGGTTTTTAGATGATAGTCTGTTTCTTTAGACTCTTTGTAAAAGACTTAATTTTTGATTCTATTTGATTTACTGGTGTTTTTTCAATTAATTTCAAGTATGCACTGCCTACAATAACTGCATCTGCCCCTGATTTGATGTATTTTTTTACATCCTCTGGAGTGGATACTCCAAAACCTACTCCCACTGGAATTTTCCCATTGGTCTGTTTTTTTACCTCTCTGATTGCTTGTAATGTGTAATTTTTAATTCCTGTCTTAACTCCAGTAGTCCCATATACTGCAACAAGATACAAGAATCCTGATGTTGCATTGGCAATTTTCTTTATTCTTGATTTAGTAGTATTTGGAGATATTAGAAAAATAGTGTCTGCTTTATTTTTTGCAGCCTTTAGATATTCTTTTGATTCCTCAATTGACATATCAGGTAAAATGAATCCATCTATTCCGGCTTTTTTTGCATCTTTGATAAACTGAGCATATCCTTTGTGGTACAGTATGTTGGTATATGTCATTAGAACAAGCGGAACATCTGTTTCCTTTCTAATTTTTTTAACAACGTTGAAAAATTTGGAAATGTTTGTTCCTTTTCCAAGTGATACTGTACTTGCATTTTGAATTACTGGTCCATCAGCTAGTGGGTCAGAGAATGGAAAACCTAATTCAATAATATCAATTCCGCCTTTTACTAGTCCTCTCACTGCTTGAATAGTGGTATTATCATTTGGGTATCCTACCATAATGTATGAAATAAGGGCCTTTTGGTTTTTTGCCTCTAGTTCTGCAAATTTTTCTTTAATCTTTGACATAATCTGACCTAGTAACAGGGGTTACATCATTTAATAAAAACTGTTTTGAATTGAAGAATCCTACAATGTAATGTTATGAATACATGATACAATAGTTTGTCAACATCTTTTCATAACCCCACTTGTTTAGTGTATTCTTAATTTTTGAAAATAGTTTAGAATCTCATCTTAATCTAACATTACAATTGCAATAATTGCAAACATACTTCCTAAAATTGCAACGATTGCTAATTTACTATTCTGACTCCATCCCTCTTTTACGGTTACTCGCATTTTACAATCCATATCATTGAATGAACTTAAGCGTATTGATGAGTTTGGGATCTAAGGAAAATATGTTCCCATTAAAATTAAAAAACTTACAAGCAAAGCAAGAGCAATACCTCGAATTAGTAGGGATCTTAGCATAATGAATATCAAGAATTATGGCATATAACTTGAATATGGATTCAATCAATAAATTATAAACTCAACGTTTCTACGTTCTATCTTTAACATTTTTATTCAAATAATTTTGTACTTCTTCAACATCTTTGTCTCCTCTTCCAGAAAGTGTAACTACAATTGATTCTGACTTCTTTCCTTTTCTAGCAACTTTAATTGCCTCAGATATGGCATGAGCTGATTCTAATGCCGGAATAATTCCTTCTAATCTTGTTAACATCAAAAATGCATCAATTACTTCTGCATCTGTAGCTGAGTGATATTTCACACGTTTTATATCCTTCAAGTAAGAATGTTCAGGGCCGACTCCTGGATAATCCAATCCTGCAGAAATACTATGCGTTTCAGTAATTTGTCCTTCTTTGTCTTGTAAAAGATATGTCATCATGCCATGCAATACTCCCTTTGAACCTGCAGACAAAGTTGCTGAGTGCATTTTTGATTTGAGGCCTTTGCCTGCTGCCTCTACTCCAATTATCTCTGCATTGGTATCTACTAGTGGATAGAATGTTCCAATTGCATTGGAGCCTCCTCCAACACATGCAATGACACTATCTGGTGCTTTGTTATTAATTGCCTTCATCTGTGATTTAATTTCATTTCCGATTACACTTTGAAAATCTCTTACCATCACGGGGTATGGATGAGGGCCTACTGCAGAACCCAGAAGATAGTATGTTGTCTCTACATTAGTAATCCAGTCTCTAATCGCCTCATTGATAGCATCTTTTAGTGTCTTTGATCCTGATTTTACTGGGTGGACTTTTGCACCTAGTAAATCCATTCTAAACACATTTAGCTTTTGTCGAATTGTATCTTTGTACCCCATGTATACTTCTGCCTTCATTCCCAATGCAGCACATGCCATGGCAGTGGCAACACCGTGTTGACCTGCACCTGTTTCTGCAATGATTCTTTTTTTCTTCATTTTCTTTGCTAGTAGAGCCTGTCCCAATGTGTTGTTGATTTTATGAGCTCCTCCATGGAGCAGGTCTTCTCTTTTGAGATAAATTTTAGCTCCTCCAATTTTTTCTGATAAATTTTTTGCATAGTATAATGGAGTGGGTCTTCCTGCATAGACTTTGAGATAATAATTTAGTTCTTTTTTGAAATTTTTATCGTTTTTGAATTTGAGATAATTTTCTTCCAACTCTTCAACTGCTGGAACCAAGGTTTCTGGTATGTACTTTCCACCAAATTCACCAAATTTACCGTTCTTAGGATATTTCAATATGCATTCACCAATTTTTTTACCTGTTCTTGAATGTTATCGCTTTTCATTATGCTTGAGCCAATTAGAAAAGCATCTGCACCACATTTTTTTAAATATTTAATGTCTTCAGGAGTCTCAATTCCACTCTCTGATAATATAGGTCTGGTTTTCTGATATCCTTCAAGCACTAATTCTGTGGTTTTCAGATTGATATCCAACGTATCTAAATTTCTGTTGTTAATCCCTATGAGGTCTGCATCTGTTTTGAGGGCATTATGAAACTCCTCTTTTGTATGAACTTCTAGTAAAACTTCCAATCCTTTTTTGTGACCATAATCGATGAACTCATCAATATCTGTTAGGAATTTTTGATCAAACAATGACTGTATTACCAACATAAAATCTGCCCCTATCTTTTTTGCAGCATCGATCTGTATCTTATCGATCATGATGTCTTTCATTAATAATGGAACATCAACTGCTTGTCTGACCTTCATGAAATATTCTGGTGAGCCATTAAAAAGATGTGGCTGAGTTAAAATCGATAATGCCTTTGAACCGCCAGATATCATTTGATTTGCAATACTGACAGGATCTGTTAATGTTCTAATTTTTCCAAGTGATGGAGATGCAAATTTGACCTCAGTCAATAGTGTTGCATGTGGGTTAGTTTTGATTATTTGAATAAAGTCTTTGTTTGATTTTGGAAGTTCTGCATCAATATCGTACACTCCATCATCAATTGCCATCTGGGAATTGTTGACAAGTTTTCTTAGAATATTTTCTGCCATTAAATCATCTCCTTTAGTTTTGAGATATTCCCTGTTTCAGAAACAAATCTTTCTAGTACTTTTATTGCCTTGCCATCTTTAATTGTATTTAGTGCAATTTCAACGGCATCCTCAAAGTTTTTTGAAATATTTGCAACAATTAATCCTCCTGCTGCATTAAGAGCAGTGGTTTCAATCATTGCCCTATTTGCTTTATTGTTTAAAACATCTACAAATGACTTTATTGCTTCTTCTTTAGTTGTAATTTGTATGTCTTCTAATTTTGATTTGTGTAATCCAACTATTTCAGGATCAATTGCATTCATCAATACTTTATCATCCCTTAAAATGCATACTCTATTTGTAGAACTTGTAGAAAATTCATCCATTCCGTCATCTGAACGAACTGTCATTATGTTTTCTGAACCTCTTCTTTTAAGAATATATGGTAATCTATCCAAATATTCTGTCGAGAACACTCCTACTAGTTGATTTTTGACTCCTGCTGGATTTGATAGTGGTCCTAAAAGATTGAATGCTGTTCTTTTTCCTAATTGTTTTCTGGCAGTTGCTACATACTTCATTGCAGGATGAAATTTTTGAGCAAACATAAAGCAAATGTTGTGATTTTGCAAAATCTCTGATATTTGTGATGGTTCTTGATTTAGTTCATATCCAAAATATTCAAAAATATCTGCACTTCCTGAAACTCCTGAACTTGATCTATTACCATGTTTTGCTACCACTCCTCCAGCAGCGGCAACTACAAAAGATGCAGTAGTTGAGATGTTAAATGTCTGGAGTTTGTCTCCTCCAGTTCCACACATGTCAATTATTTTGCCCTGGTTTTTAGCCTCGACTTTAAGGGAAAATTCCTGCATTTTATCTAGCATTCCAAGTAATTCATCATCCGTCTCTCCTTTTTCAGCAAGATTTGACAAAAAATCCATATTTTCAATATCTGTAGTTTTTCCGGTTAGAACTTCTGTCATTACGGAATTTACTTCATCATAGGTAAGGTCTTTCTTTTGTTTTAGTTTTGAAATAATTTCTGAAATCATTTTTTCTCCTTTACTTGTTTAATGAAGTTTGCCAGAATTTTTTTCCCGTCTTCAGTCATTATTGATTCTGGATGAAATTGAACTCCTTCAATAAGATAATTTTTGTGTTTGATTGCCATGACTTCGCCATCATCAGCTGCAGTAGCAGTTACTTCTAAGACATCAGGAATAATTGTTTTATCTCCAACTAGACTATGATATCTAGTTGCCCTAAATGGATTCTTTACGTCTTTGAATAATTCTGAGTTTGTATGGTCCACAGGACTAGTCTTTCCGTGTCTTACACATCCTGCGTTTGTAACCTTGCCTCCAAATGCATGAATTATTCCTTGATGTCCTAAACAAACTCCTAAAATCGGAGTAGTTTTGCCCATATCTTTGATTACATCTGAGCATACACCAAAATATTTTCTCTCTTCTGGCGTTCCGGGTCCTGGTGAAATTATTATGGCATCATATTTTTTTTCTTTAATTTGTTCAATTGTTATCTTGTCATTTCTTATTACATCACTTTCAACTCCTAATTCTCCAAGATATTGAGCAATATTGTAAACAAACGAATCATAATTGTCTATGATAAGAAATTTCATTTTGAAGCCTCCTTTAATGCCTCAAGCATTGCTCCTGCTTTGTGTTCTGTTTCTTTGAATTCATTTTCTGCAATCGAGTCTGAAACTATTCCTGCACCAGACTGGACAAATCCTTTATCTCCATCAATGAAAATACTTCTAATTGCAATGGCAAAATCACAGCATCCGTTAAATGAAAAATATCCAACTGCCCCTGCATAAGGGCCTCTTGCCTCCGTTTCCAATTCATCAATTATCTCCATTGCCCTAACCTTTGGTGCTCCGGAGACTGTTCCAGCTGGGAACACAGCCTTGAAAGCATCAAACATGTCATTTTCAGGCGCTAGATTGCCAACAACATGAGTAACAATATGCTGGACATGACTGAATTGTTTGATCTGCATAAGTGATTCCGGATGAACTGTTCCAAATTTGCAAACTCTGCCAATATCGTTTCTCCCCAGATCCACTAGCATTGTATGCTCTGCAATCTCTTTTTCATCATGGAGTAGTTCATCTGCTAATCTTTTATTCTCTTTTTTATCTTCTGTGATTTTCCTAGTCCCTGCAATTGGAAATGTTTCCACTTTGTCGTTTGTGACTCTTACTAACATCTCAGGTGATGCCCCGATAATTGTTTTTTTGTCTTGCTTTAGGTGATACATGTATGGAGATGGATTTAGATTGCGCAATGTTTTGTAAAGTGTTAGATCATCCCCCTTTTTCTCAAATGAAAATTTTCTAGATAAAACCACTTGAAAAATATCTCCATCATGAATTAATTTTTTAGCTTTGTTTACAATTTCTGAATACTTTTTTTCATCCATGTTTGGAGTAACGTCACTACATTTGAAATCATCAAAATTCCCATCTCCAATTTTTAATTTATCAAATCTATTTTCATTGTGATAAAAATAGAACAATTTTTTGTGTACATTATCATACAATATACCATCATCATAAATTCCAAATTCCATTAATGGCTGAAGTGAATTATGGCTATCTGGAATTTCTTCTACTATTCTAACTGCATCATAATTTACAACACCTACTGCTCCTCCTAGATATCGATAACTTTGGTCATCTGATTTTTCCAAGTATTTTTTTAATTCCACAAATGAGTCATCGGTTTTAATTGTCTGGATTTTTCCATCTTTAATGATTTCTACTTTGTCTGAAAATCCTCTAAAAATTATTTTTGGATCAAATCCCATCACTGAAGTTTCTGCTAAAACTTCTGGCCCAGTTAGTGATTCGAAAAGAAAAGAGTGTGAATAATTTCTTGAAATCTTATTATAAATTTGAAATTGGTTTTCAGATAAATCTAGGGGTATTACTTTCGGTTGAGAGTTTCCAAAGGTGTCCACCCATAAACAAATTTTGAGTGGTTTATTATTTAAATTGATGAGTGAAAGTTGATCTCACAATTTTTGTTTGAAATCTTTGATTAATAGGCACAATAATATTACGGTATAGTACGGTACCTTTATATCATATTTGATCTTAGACTAACCATGCAAAGAACAGTTGGAACCATTATGCAGGATATTCAGGTTCTAAGAAAATCTCATAGCTTACAATCATCTGTTTCTCCAGTAGAGTGCTATGTATGTGGTAAGGGAATTTCTGATGGTCATAGTATCACTGCCAAGACTTTACCTAATGGGATTGTGTTGTTTTGTGATGTTCATTATTCATTACAGTGATTTATTTCAAATAGCAAAATTTAGATTAATAAAAGGCATGCCACAAATTGCACCGTATATTCAAATAATTTCATCATTATAATGTGTCATGCAAATCATTTCTTCAAATGATTCTCATGTGAAACTAAATCATTCCTTTTTAGTTCAAAGTGAATTGAGGAATTTACTTGAAACTAAAAAAGGAAAAAATAATCATGAAACAATAGGTTCTTTGTGCTCTTTACTTGAAGAACCCTATGAAGATTATACTTAATCTATTAAGAGAAGGTGAATAAAATAATGAATGGTAAAATTACTGTGATTACAGCAATACTTGCAACTACATTACTACTTGTAAGCACTAGCCATGCTTACGCAGCTTTGTCTCCAACATCAAAGATTCTTTCAATATCGCCGACAAGTGTTCCAAATATTCATTCTGTGATATTTCAAGTCTGTGCTAGTGACTCTGTAAATATGAGGGCACCTGAAGTAATTCTAAAATCCCTTAAAGAAGTAAAGTCTGTTTCTCTTAGCAAATCTGTGGCAAAGGGTACATGTACTACATCAGCAGCTCAGCTTGGAGCATTTGATCCTGGTAATATTAAAATCAAAGTAGTAGATAAATCAAAACTCAATACCTTAGTTGATCAAGCAGAACAAAAACTGATTAAAACTAAATCTGCCATTGCAAAAGCAAATGATCAATTAGACAGTCTTCTACTTGAACTTCCTGGAAACACTCCAAAAAAAGCCTCTGACGTATCAAAGGTGAGTGAAATTACATCACAACTCTCAGAATTACGTAAGGAGTTGAAAGATGCTAGGATGGAATACTACAGATTGTTGTATGTACTGCAAGCAAGTTAGTACTCCAACCCACTATTTTTTTTAATAATTTTAAAATGCGATCTTTTATTCCTTTATGGAATCCTATTTCTGACTAAAATTCCATCTAGATTATCACTATCCAGATTATAGTATATTCATGGTACAATGCCCTCACTGTGAGATTCAATTAGTAAGTAATGGTTTTCTAAATAGGCATGTAAGAACATTACATGCAAAAAATTTGTTACTTCATGGCAATAACTTGAATTAATTGATCCCTGTATGGAAATAAACTCGTAACTTTTTAGCTAAAAGTGATTATTTTTGACTCTAGTTTTTTAACAAAAACACCTACCTATGTCTTCCATTGAGTCAGAGACATCTCGCGGTGTTAGCTGGGAGCCCAAATGCTCACATAAACTAGTTAATGCATTACAGAGTCTCCAAAGTAAAGGAGACTGATTTTTTCTTTAGGCTTAAAAATTAAAACTATGTGAAAAATAAAAAAATCTATTGGGACATGGCCCATTCATAGATGAATTTTACTTGTTCCATGAGAATGATATTGATATCTCTGATTTTCTGTTCAAGATCTGCTATTTGGTTTCGAAGTTCTTTATTCTCTTCTTCTAATTCAGATATCCTTTGTTCTAATTTTTGAACTTGATTATTATCGTAAACTAAATCTGTCCTAGTTGGTTCGATATCGTGATTTTCGTAGTCTCTGTTATCATATTTTTCAAAGAACATTATTACCTTCTTAGCTTCCTCCTCAGTCAACTCAGTTTCAGAAACAATGAGTCTCATAAGAGAGTCAATGTCTCCTGATTCCCATAACCTCTGAATTTTCTCCATTGGTATGGAGTCTAGGATTTTATCTGCAAGATTCTCAATTGAATTCCATTCTGGATCATCTTTGTAGGGTTCATGATATTCTGTGTCGTAATCACTGCTTTCTTGATAATCATATCTTTCATAGTCTGGTTTTTGGTCTACATATCTATCATCTGTACCATCATATTTTTCAAATTCATCTGAGATTCTTTCCATCTCTTCGTGGAACATTTTTTCTAGCTCATCAAATTGAATTCGCATTTCTGAGTCTAGATTCTGTCTCTTCTCATCAAATTCCTCAAATAATTCATTGAACATAATATCTATTTCTGAATCTGAAAGAGTTGAATCTGATTCAATTTTTTCATAAATCTTCATCTTTCTATCTTCATAGTATCTATCCAATTCTTCATACTCTTCTTGGAACATTTTTTCAATACTGATACGTTTTTGGTTAAATTCTTCTTCAAGAATTTGGCGTTTATCGTCCCATCTATCTCCATCACTATATGCTAATGCTGGAGTTACTGTTCCTGTAAAGATGATGGCAAATAATACTAGTACTTGTGCTGTCTGCATTGAAATTAATTTTTTATTTTAGCATTTAAAATACAATGTGTAATCCATAGTAACAGTTATCTGTGAAAATTCTTCTTAGGCACAAAATTCAATATCATTCGGACCAAATAGGCTGTGTTTTAAGCCATGCAATCAAATCTTTGTATAATTTACTTTTCTGCATATCTAGGATTCCTATTTCAAGATTTGTAGATGATTTTGCCGTTTTTGTATAATTTGGATATATTGCAAAAACTATTTTATCCAAATACATCTCATTTTGCATCTCTTTTTTTGCCAACTCTTCGGATTCAGTCATGGCAAAACTTGCAAATAATACCCCATCAACCCAATATGCGTTAGCTGATTCTAAAGATGACATCATTCCAATAAGATCATCAAGATTCAGCTTGATCATGTCTCTGACATATATTCGGTCATATGGCTTATGGGCAAACTCTGTCATGAAAATTGTTTTTAATGCATACTAATGAAGATTTGCAAATTTTATAACTGGTTTTTTAAAAATTATTTTATGGATGAACAAAATAACGATATATCTGAAATAGAACTCTTTGTTACAGAATTTCCAAAAAAAGGATTTGGAATAGTAGATTACCTTCAAGGCCGTGTTCATTTTGCTTTACTTGATCAGATGAAATTAATGAGCAAATCTGGAATGTCCCATGCCCAAATCAAAGATACAATGCTGAAAAATATTATCGAAATCATTGATAATTTTGATCCCCAAAAAGAATCAAAAAGTTCTTGAATCCATTTTTGCAGATTCTGCCATTATGATTTTGTGACATTTGCAGTAGCAGTTTGTATGTGGCATGTCATTTTGGTTTCGGTATTTGCATTCTTTTGTGTGCTCAATCATAGACATTTTTTTCTACCCTACTCACTTTCAAACATTTAACGATCTTGAATCGATTCAAATTAAATCACTTTACAATATGTGAAGAAATAGAAAAGAGTTTTTTTAAAACAAAAAAATGATTAGGCCTTCTCCCAATCATGATGATTATTGTTTTGTAGGGTCTCTACTCAATATGTTGAGAATGTGCTCCACAATTTGTTTTTGTCCTCCTTCATGAAGATCCGTTCTTACTGTGTCTGAACCCATGCTGACAAAAATTAGATTGTTGTCTCCTAGAGGAAAAGTCATTCTTGTAATCTTCTCAAAAGCTGCAACAGCATATAGCCCATTTCCTATTTTGGGTGCTAATTCCTTCCTTCCTTTCCACGCAGTTGCTGCTCTCTTCAATGACGATGCTGTCTCTTCAGGAGATAGATAATTTCTAATTCCTTCTCTATGACTTGTCTCCAGAATGTTTCCATCTGTATCTGTGATAATACTGTGTCTGATATTGATGTCCGAATCCATTATTCTCTTTAAGAGATTTTGAAAATCCATCAATACTATTATGATCAAAATATTACTTAAGGGATCTTCAAATTTTCCGAACTTCTTTATACTTTCAGTGCATATTATTGGCATGTATGAGGGAAAATGTCCTTTCTTTAAGTGGATAGACAAACTCTTGGGAAAAAATACAGATTCTACAAATACTGAGAATTAATACTATTTTTATTGTGTTATTGTTTTACTGATTTTTTATAATCAGAGTAATCTGAAATCAGCTCAACCAAGTTTCTTAAACTTTCTTTGTCTTGAAAATCAGAATCTTTTAGAGCTGTCCATGTCTTTTCTATTTGCTCACTTAATGAAAAAATGGTTCTCTTATCATCACAATGCATAATTTGATAAATTTTTCATTTCATTTATGCTTGTCCTATCCTAAAATTATTTTTTAATTCAAAATAAATTAAAATATTGATGAATAAATGATGATTTTAATAAAAAATGATTGAAAGAATATACTTAGATTGCTAAGTATTCAATTCATTATTTTTTGATTTTTGCTTGCACCAACAATTTGGGCTGCATGGTAGGTTGATACTGGGCAATTTATTCGTCTGAAATCAGCCAGGATAATCCTATTGCGTCTTCCCATGTTGTTTGGTTATTGTTATCTTTCATGAATTGTTATCTGTGAAATTTCTATTTAACCCAAATGAACGATTTATCAGTATCTTTTCTACGTACAATTTAGTAGTGATTCTTTATATTGAAATTCTGTTATCTCATTTACCCGACCATAAATGGTGAATGATTCAAATCTTTGCATTTGAGTCTCATCATTTTTTAATTGACTTGTTGCGAATTTGCAGTTTTTTCATAATAATATTCTTGTTTTTTCAAATCTTTCTCAGAAATAATTCTGCATTTTCGTAGTGGAACTAATCTGGAAATTTGTTCGTATGTGTTCATGTCTCTAACATCTGCTGCATATGCAATTTGTAAAAGTGGTGATTTTTCTTCAATCATTGGTTTTGCTTGTTCATACCCTCCACTTTGTCTCATTCCAGTCCTGTACAATCCTACATGTTTTGAACTTTTTGAGATTTGAGGATCTTGATAGCAACATATTGCAAACTCGTCATTCTCCTTTTCAATTATTGTTAATCTTGTAAATTTATCGCTCCAGTCTTCTATCTCTTTTGCTATCTCTATTGCTTCTTTTTTATCTTCAAACACAGTAGATATTACTAATCTGTCCTTTTCATAAGCCCATGAAATGCCATAGAAATTCCTATGCCAATTAATTTCAAATGACATGTATGTTTAAGCTAAAATTATCAAATTAATGCTTTCGAATTCACGATGATTCAAAGAATATTTGGTGGGGTTTTCTTTACTGCGTAAGTAATTCACATCTCTAGTTGATAATTGATTAAATCCCTATTCAATGGTGTAACATGTCTTGCAGTCATTATTTAACTGCTAAAATTTAACTCTACCAAATTCATTCTAAATTGAATTAATAAAAAAATGGATTCTAGCAAACCTTGTTACATTCACAATTCCTGCTTGTAAACAGGTTTTTGAATGCTTCAAATCTTGACTGGCCAATTGATGGTTTTGTTTTACCTACAATTTTGAATAATTTTATTCCAGTCTCAGAGCTAGTTCCTTTTAGAGCCCATGTTCCATTTTTCATCAAATATGGCTGTGGATTTTTCATTGACACTTTTTTTCGTGCCTTGATATCATATGCCTCTATTACTGACATGATTCCTTTTTACGATATTTCTATTACAAATCCAAAGTAAATTTTTTCGTAGTTATTAGCTGAAAAATTATTTTGTTCTAGGCATAAACAAATTTAGAAATCAAAATAGTTTATGATTTATTCTTAAAATTAGTTATTTTTTTAATTTTAATTAAACAAATGTTTGAGAACTCATACAAATTTCTTTTATATCTTGAGCCTAGAATAATTATGACGCCTTCGTTTAGTGGTTTAGGCATGCTATAAACGACCACTATTCCAAGACGTCTATGTTATTTGTTTTTCAAAATTGCTTCTTCTGGAGTTTTATCACTGTTTGATTCCCAGTGCCAATTATGATGTTTTTTCCAATGTATCTTCAAATCATCTGTTGTTGGTTCTTTTCCAAGAGGGGTTCCACATAATTTACATTGTTTCATTTTCTATTTCCTTTGTTTTTTTCTTTTTTGAAATTTTAGGAGGATGGCATTGTGAGGGATAGTTTTCATAATCATCCATCTTAAAATAATTGATGAATTAATTCAATTAAGAGTTTTGCTGAACCACTTTTTAAGAATTATTATAAAATAATCATGATCATTTGGAAAAGTGTCATGATAGAGACTTTTTCTCTTTCTTTTTAGTTTGAAATTTTTCTCTTTTTCTTGTTTGCTCTAGATTCATAATGTTGTATACATTTCCTGTTTCACATAACTTCATCTCCCCAGTTCTTTCGTCATGAATTGATTCGAACATCCCAGTAGATAATAACTCCCCAATTATTTCCCAAGATCTACTCTCAGAAATATCAAATTTGTAAGGTATTGTAGATGCCTTTGTAAAAAAACCACTTTTAGAATTTCTCAAAATAAATCTTTCAATTTTTTGTTCAGTTGTTAAATTTGGTGTCTTATTTCCAAATCTTCTGTAGTTTTTTCTTTCTGACATATCTGATTATCTGGTATCTGATATTTTAGTTATCATTTGGAATTTAGTGTGTCAGGATCATTATTTCCTGGAAGATATCTGTCTCCTAATTTTACCTTCATTTTATCATCAAACTCTTCTTGAAGTCTTGTAAGATACATTTCAGCTTCTGTTTCATCCTCTGGAATTCCAGTATCTATGTCATAATTGAAACCTGTAGCTAAATGATAGAATTCCTCAAAAAATTCCTTACAATCAATCACATCTGCATTACTGTCTACTGAAACAACTAGACACTCCTTTTCTACTCTAAAATTGAGGCATATTTCCTCTTCTATCATTATATCTGTCATTACTGCCATGAGATATGGTACATATTTTTCATCTAATCTTCCTTGACCTTTATTGGCAATCCATAATTCATTTCCTTCTACCATATAATCAAAAGTTCTAACTGTAACATCTCTGATATCTGAATCCGGATATGCTAATTTTGATTTCCAGGAATTCTCCCCATATTTTTCTGGTTCCACATAAACTGCATCAAATCTAAGGTTTTCATTTAGCTGTTCAAATTCCCAAATTTGCTTGTTTGTCAACATTGGAGAAAACTTTTCAATTAGATTTCGTGTTGTTTGATTCATGTTTATTAGTAAATTATCTATAGTTTAATCATATCTTGTTTAATTTCTGATACCAGATTTTAAAAATTCTATTGTACATTCAGCTAATTCTTTATTGTTGTGTTTTTTTATTTCATGCTTACAATTAAGACAAATTCCTTGCTGCTCTACATCTATCTCATCTCCCACCTGCTTCATACAACATTCCATTAATTCCTCAGTTGAATGTGATTCCATTGATAGTTTACATGTTGGACATTCTGTCATTAATCTTCATTTATGATACTTTGAATGCTAATAAATAATGTTTTTTCAACACATATTGTGACGTCTAATGACAGATTTTCAAAAAAATTAAACTGTATCTGCAAGTCTGCTGTATTGTTTGAAATCATTGATGAAATTGAATGTGATTGGGGGGTTCACAAGGTTATACAATGTCCTAATTGCGAAGAACTTTTTTCAGTCGATAAAAA
Source organism: Candidatus Nitrosopumilus sp. (assembly GCA_041603475.1). Taxonomy (GTDB): domain Archaea; phylum Thermoproteota; class Nitrososphaeria; order Nitrososphaerales; family Nitrosopumilaceae; genus Nitrosopumilus. The sequence continues at coordinate 28,247 of JBFIEJ010000004.1, forward strand.
ATGTCCTGCATTTAAAAATATTTTTGAATTAATCGATATCAATGAAGGACTGTACACTTTTGAGGAAAAAAATGAATATCTAAAAAATTCTCATTTTTGTTGAATATTCTGGCCACAGATAAAGTTGGCAATCAATGTCGTTTTGGATTACCAACATCCCAGCTAATCTATGGCAATACTTTAGATCAATTTTTGATTTAAAATAAAAAAAGTATGATTAATTTGATTTAATTTATCAAAAAAATCAATCAAGGCTAAATTTTGATTTTTTGATAGAAAGTTTTACCTATTAATTACAATATTTTCTCAATATGAAAGCCATTTTGATCATGTTCATAGGATTTTCTATTTTTGGAATTATTTGGTATACTGATATTTTGCCTTTTGAAACCCCTGAAACTCCAAAGGCATTGGCACCTACGGCTGAGAACATTCAACAAATATCAAATGCGATTTCCCTGAATGATAAAAACATTATTTACTATTCGTTTGAAAATGTTCCGGAAATTCCTGATAAAGAAATTCCTCTAAATGCTTTAGAGAAGGCCATTGAGACTTGGGAGATGAACAACCCTCAACTACAATTTATTGAATCAAAAAATCCTAACATCGAGATTAGATGGCAAGAATTTGCCTCTCCTACACATACAGGACTAGCAACCTGTAGCTCAGTTTTATTTGGGATGTTGAATCATTGTGTTTTGGATATCTCTGTTGGTGCAGAGGATTGTTTTGGCGAATTTGTACAAAATGATGAAAATATGGTGGCAAATATTTTGATGCATGAAATTGGTCATGCATTAGGTTTGGGTCATACCAGTAAAACTGGTCATCTTATGTATTCAGATGAATCCCCAGAGATTAGTTATGATACTAAAGGATTTATAATTCCTGAGAGATTTGAAGAATTGTATGTTGGTCAAAAAGGACTATTACAACAAGAAAAAGAACTTAGTTCTGAAATTAAATTCATTGATAATAAAATTTTAAGAGAACAATCCCAATATGAGGAATATTTTAAACAATATCAATATTATGAAGGTAAAACTCTTTCACAAGAAGATTATCAAAAGGCAAAACAAGTTTATGACAAATTAAATTCTCAAGGAGAGAAAGTTAATGGATTAATTGTTCAGCAAAATGAACTTATCGAACAAATCAATGAAATTATTAATCAACTTGGATGCAAACCTAATTTTGATATTACGTCATAATTATGAAAATAATATGATAAACCCTATAGCTAAAGCAATTATTGATATCCCCATCCACATGTAGAATTTTTTATTCATAATTAATACTAAAATCCTCTAAAATTAATAGTTTGGAAAGCAAGCAAGTTTGACATCCTTTTGCATCGGCTCTTTGGGAGTTACGGTCAGATATCAAACCAGCAAACACCTTGCTTCCAATATTTTTAATAATTTTCATGTTGGAAAATTCATAAAATAAAACATGTCTTCATATTTGATCAAAATGGGTTGAAAAAGTGATCCTCTTTTGATATTACAAAATTTTGAGCCTATTTTTTGAGTATTCCTACTTTTTGAGTACCGTATGTGTTCAAAATGTACACACACTTTCTTTTAGTCTATTTTGTTTTAAATATGGTGAGTCATCCGTTTGACGGCGTTCCTACGTTTGCCTTAACCGACCATACCCTAGAATTCTTTGCCGTCAAACACTTACTTTATCAATAAATTTTTCAATTCTAAAATTCAACTATACATCGATGATAATCATTTGTAAAGGGAATAAAAAAAATAATCAATTGCAAAAATGCCTTTTCATTCATGATGGTGATTGGGGTGATCCTGAATTAATTGAGCATGAAAAGTTTCATAAATCCTTTGAAAATGAAAACTATTCCTGGTTAGGATTTGATGCCCCTCAAACTTTGGGCAAATTCAGTGGTAGGGATGGAAAACGGATATGATTCACAAAATTATCCTATTTTTTAAAATAAATGATTCCAACTAAAAATAGAATTAAAAAATGATTAAAACTCAATAATTTTATTCTCATTAAATGGTCTATCCCTTATGGTAGAAAATGAAACAATCTCTTGGTCGAAAAATAAACTTCTAACACTGTCAGATTTTAAGGCTGAATCAAACCATGCAGTTTTTGAGGATTCGCACAGTGTGATAAAATATAGATATACGTGGACTGTTAATTCTGAAAAAGTTAATGATGAGATTCTATTTTTTATTGAAAACATCCAACTATTTGTTGAATTTCATCCTCTTTTGTCCTGGATAAGATCATCTAATAACTCTGAGATTCTATTGACACATGAGCAAGGACATTTTGATTTGGCAGAAATGATTAAAAGAGAATCAATTTCAAGTATTGAAAATTTGCTTTATGGCCAAAAATTTCCAACACGAGGGTCTAATGAAGAACAAAGAAAACAATTTGCAAAAGAAGATTCAAATAAAATGCTTTTTGATCAGGTAGAAAAGTTAACATTGGAATTTGATAAAAAACGTAAAGAGTATGATCTTATAACAAATTTTGGAACTATTTTAGAGCAACAAAAAAAATATGATTTAATGTTTGAAAAATTACACGAATAATTTGTTTTGTATTTATGTTGGCAAAGTATTATTTTTTAATTAGATTGATTTTCAATCATTTTGTTCTCTGAAACATTACTAATGTAATTTACAAGACTTCTGTAGTATTTTAAATGAAAATTCAAATCTCTAATTTCCGTCTGTTTGAGTTCTTCAAGCTCAGGTCCAAAATCACGTTTATCTGTTTGAATATGATTTAATGTATTCTCATTGACTTCAATCATATGAAAAAGACTATGCAGTACTTCACTTTTTGATAGTGTTTTCTCACATGATTTTTTTAATAAAACTTCGACCCAATCCATATTTTTTTTGAACAAAATTGTTATATCAAATCCCGAATTTGATAAATTCTGACCTTTACTCTATTTTTTTTAATGTAGGCTTGATTTTATTTTTTTTCTGATTGCTTTTTTCGACTCATAATTTCCTTGTTTCTTTCAATATCTGAATGAACTTCAACATGTTCATACAACTCTTCTTTTGATTCAAAAATTTGTTCACAATAATAGCATTGATGCATTGCTGTATTACAGCAATCTTAGATTAATTACTTTCTGTATTATTTTAAAAATTTGTTCCTATTTAGAACCTTGCTCATACTATTCCACCTCATTATGAATTAAAGTCATATTCAAAAAATCAACAGATTGACATTTTTTCTTTTAAATTGATTATTGACTTTTTCGAAAATCATCTATCAATCTAAATCCTATTTTTTTCTACTAGAATTTATAAAATGATGATAATTCAAAAACTTGACAAATTTTAGGTTTTATCAAAATAGTTTATTATTGAATAAATTAATGCGTCTCTAATTTTATTTCTGAATTACAAGATGGAATTTTACCTGTTTCATTTTTGAACTTTTCTATTAATTCTAGTTGCATGTCTTTTGGGTTGTCAGTAAACACTCTCTGATATGATTGTGTTTTTTGTTTACATTCATCCCCATCAAAATCTGTATCAACATATTTTGTAAATGTCTCTTCTAAATTATTAGTTTCACCAATATAGAGGACTTCTTTATTTCTACTATACAGAACATAAACCCCTGGAAGTGCCTTTACAAATTTTGCACTCTCAAGCCAAACTCTCATTTTGTCATCCAATAATTCCATATGACTAGTTGAACATACTAGATATTAAACTAGATTGCAATTTCTTGATATTAGTAGAACCTTCATGCTTTTAATATTGTAAACAAAGAGGAATATTCTGTCTCTTTTAGAAAAATTTCCAGAACAGTTTACTCCTAGAGAGATACAAAAAGAGATCATCGCAAAAATTGAAGATGAATTAAAATCTGGTTACAAAAAAATAATTTTATGTGCACCTACAGGTGTGGGTAAATCTCTTGTTGGTTCTACTATTGCAAGATATTTTGATAGTTCATTTACTGTTACAGCCTCAAAGCATCTTCAAGATCAATATATCAAAGATATTCCATTTTTGAAATCCGTTAAAGGAAAACAAAATTTTCCATGTCTCAAATTAATGGAATTAGAAAAAGTTGATAATTCTAGAAGAGCCATGAGATGGGGATTAACCTGTGATAAGGGGCAGTGTCAAGAACGAATTAGTAAAAATGGTAAAGAAACCATTGAAGTATGTAAATTCAAACCTACAATAAAACAAGTTGAGGAAAACACCCAAGATTCACAGTCATGCCATTACTATTTACAAAAATATGATGCCTTAGCATCCAAACATTCTTTGTGGAACTATCATGCATTTTTCCAAATAATGAAATTTAACAAAAAACTTTTTGAAGAATATCTTGATAGAAAGGTTTCAGTTTTTGATGAGGCACATAAAATTGAGGATCAAATTATCCAATTTGTAGGGTTTGATATTTTTAGTGGACAGGTTGATGAATGTAATTTGAATTGTGACAAGTATAATTTTACAGATTTGGATTCTATGATTCAATTAACTGATGATATTGCTTATTCTTATGCTAAAAAAATTAAAGACATTAAGGAAAGTCCTGCTTTTCAAAATGAACCTGATTTTGAATTAATTACAAGATTGGAAAGACGTTATGATAAAGCAGCCCAAGCTAAAATTGACATAATGGATGATAAGAATAATTTTGTTGTAAATGATCCTGTTAGGGATTTGAATGGTAATTTTAGAACCATTTCTGTAAAACCAATCGATATTTCAAAATTTGCAAATTCATTCTTTGATACTGAATATCAACTTTTCATGTCTGCCACAATTGACAAACAAAGTTTTTGTGAAAACATGGGGTTGGAAAAAGATGATGTTGCTTTTGTTGATGCACCAAAATCCCCCTTTCCAATTGAACATCGTAGAATAGATCTTCTTAATATTCGACGACTCAGCTATGGTTCTACTGAAGAAGATGAAATTGAAGTAATCAAAGTAATTGATAGAATTTTAGATGAACACTCTAATGAAAAAGGACTAATTTTAACTTCTTCAGTACCCAGATGTCAAAAAATTCTCAGATATCTATCTCCCAAAAATAGCAAGAGGATTAGGATTTGTCACAGCAAAAATAAGGATGGGAAAACTCAGGATGAGGTTATCACAGAACATGCATCTGATCCTACTGGTGTCTTGCTTTCTTCTTCACTTTGGGAAGGTGTAGACCTTAAAGATGATTTATCTAGATTTCAAATAATTGCCAAAGTACCATATCCAAACTATAAAGAAAAAAGAACAAAAGCAAAAATGGATAAATTTCCTTTATGGTATACATCTCAGACATTAACTAAATTATTGCAGGGATTTGGACGCTCAATTCGAAGTGATGATGACTGGGCTAGAACATATGTGCTTGATACTGCTGTAAATAACGTGTTTTTCAAGGCACAGCAAATGATTCCAAAAGCATACTATGATGTCTTGGGAATGGAAAACCTGTAGTAGATAACAGAAATTTGATAATCATAAAGTTATTTTTTTCTGCCTGTTATCTCTGAAATTTATCTTTGATAGCGATCTATAAAGATTGTGGATAAGTTGTTCTTTAACTAAAGATTTGGACTAGTAATTGCACCTTTTGCAGCTGAACCTACAAGTGTAGCATATTTTGCAAGGGCTCCATATGTGTAATTTGGCTTAGGTGGAGTCCATTGATTCTTTCTCTTTTGTAATTCCTCATCAGATACATGAAGATCAATAATATTGGTTTCAGTATCGATAGTAATTTCATCGTCATCTTTTACTAATGCAATTGGACCACCAACATATGCTTCTGGTGCAACATGGCCTACCATGAAACCTCTGGTTCCTCCCGAAAATCTTCCGTCAGTTACCATTGCAACTTTTTTACCTAATCCTTGTCCAACTAGGGCTGCAGTGGTTGCTAACATCTCTCTCATTCCTGGACCTCCCTTTGGTCCTTCATATCTAATAACAACTACATGTCCTTCTTCAATCTCTCCTTTGGCAACAGCATCAAAAGCATATTCTTCTCTATCAAAAACACGAGCCTTTCCAGTAAATTTTGTCATTTCGACTCCTGCAGTTTTAATTACCGCTCCTTCTGGAGCCAGACTTCCTTTGAGAATTACTGCAGTTCCAACTTGATGAATAGGGTTTTCAACAGTTCTCACAATATGTTGTTCGACATCTGGCATTTTAATTGACATGAGATTTTCCTTGAGAGTTTTTCCTGTAACCGTGATGCAGTTTTCATTTAACAATCCTTTCTCAAGTAGTTTTCTTAAAACAAATGGAATGCCTCCAATTTTGTCAAGTGAATTCATTACATAACTTCCCCCTGGTTTCATGTCTGCCAAATGAGGTGTTTTCTTTCTTATTCTTTCAAAATCATCATAACTCAAATCAATATTTACTTCATTTGCTAGTGCAAGTAAATGCAGAATCCCATTAGTTGAACCTCCTACAGAATTTAGCATAGTGATAGCATTCTCAAACGCTTCAAAACTCAAAATCTCTTTTGGTCTAATATTCATCTCAAGTAGTTTTGCACATGCAACCCCTGTATCATACACCATCTTATCTCGTCTATCGTCTTCTGCAGGAGGACTAGCACTACCTGGTAAAGCAAGACC
>JBFIEJ010000005.1:0-33098 GCA_041603475.1 Candidatus Nitrosopumilus sp.
ATTTTTCATTTTCAAGTGAAAGTGCAGCTGAGAATTTAGAAAAAGTTGGATATCCTCTTGTAATTAAACCAGTAATTGGAAGTTGGGGACGAGGAATTATGCCAATTAAAGATAGAGATACTATGGATGCAGTATTTGAAATTAGAGATATTACAGACAGTCCTCACGATAGAATCTATTACTTGCAAGAATTGATCAAAAGACCACCAAGGGACATTAGGGTAATTACCATTGGGGACGAGCCTGTTGCAGCCATGTATAGAAAGTCATCAGGGGGTTTCAAAACAAACATTGCATTAGGTGCAGATCCAGAATTATGTGAGATCACCAAAGAAATGGAGGACATGGCATCTAAAGCATCTAAAGCCATGGGAGGGGGAATTTTAGGAATAGATATGATGGAAGACGAAGATCGCGGTTTGGTTGTACATGAGGTTAACAACACAGTAGAATTCAAAGGATTGGCAAGAGTTGCACAACGAAATATACCAAAAGAAATGATAGAATTCGCTTTAGACTACGTTAGGAAATAAATTATACTTCATTACGAGGAGGTTTATCATGAAAGTAGGTATTGTAGGAGCATCAGGGTATGTAGGTGGAGAAACACTTCGTCTTTTAGTTAATCACCCAGATGTAGAGATATCCATGGTGACCTCAAGGCAGCATGTAGGAGAATATCTACACAGGATTCAACCAAGTTTAAAGGGATTTACCGATCTAACTTTTTCAGAACTTGATTATGATAAATTAACGGACAAATGTGATCTAGTCTTCACTGCAGTTCCACATGGTACAGCAACTGAAATTGTAAAGGCACTATATGATAGAGGAATCAAAATTATAGATTTGAGCGCAGATTATAGATTACATAATCAAGATGCATATGACAAATGGTACGGATGGGAACATCCACATCCAGATTATTTGTCAAAATCAGTTTTTGGAGTTCCAGAATTACATAGAGAGGAAATTAAAAAAGCACAACTTGTTTCTTGTCCAGGATGTATGGCAGTTACATCAATGTTAGCACTTGCACCATTAATTCGAAATGATCTAATAGATACTGAGCATATTGTAGTGGATTCAAAAATTGGCTCCTCAGGTGCAGGATCAGGATCAGGAACGGCACATGCAATGAGGGCAGGAGTAATTCGTCCATACAAACCAGCAAAACATAGACACACTGGAGAGATAGAACAAGAGCTTAGTGAAATAGCAGGAAAGAAAATTCATGTTTCAATGAGTCCACATGCAGTGGACGTAGTTCGTGGAATTTTGTGTACAAATCATACTTTTATGAAAAAAGATATCGATGAGAAAGAATTATGGAAACTTTATCGCCAAACTTATGGTGAAGAAAAATTCATCAGACTAATTAGAGATAAAAAAGGATTATACAAATTCCCAGATCCAAAATTCTTGGTTGGTTCAAACTTTTGTGATATTGGATTTGATTTAGATGAAGATAATAACAGATTGATAGCATTGTCAGCTTCAGATAACCTTATGAAAGGTGCAGCAGGTTCGGCCATTCAAAACATGAATGTAATGTGTGGTTTTGATGAAATGGATGGTTTAAGATATACACCATTAACACCTGTTTAGAAATGATCACAATCAAAATTGGTGGAAGTGTAGTAGACGATTTACATCCATCAACAATATTAGATATTAAAAAAGTAGCAGAATCAGAAGGGGTTATTCTTGTTCATGGTGGCGGAAAAGAAGTCACAAAAGTTTGCGAGCAGTTAGGCAAAGAACCAAAATTTGTTACATCACCAAGCGGAATTAAAAGTAGGTACACTGACAAAGAAACTGCTGAGATTTTTACAATGGTAATGTCTGGAAGAATAAACAAAACAATTGTTCAAATGTTACAAAAAAATGGAATCAATGCAATAGGGTTATCAGGTGTTGATGCAAAAATAATACAGGCCGATAGAAAAAAGAAACTTCTCATAGTAAATGAAAAGGGAAGAAAACAAGCAATTGATGGAGGATATACAGGTAAAATTAAAGAAATTAACTCAAAATTTATCAAATTTCTCTTAGAACAGGGCCTCACGCCTGTAATTTCTCCAATTGCAATTAGTGAAGAATCAGAATTTCTTAATGTAGATGGAGACAGAGCTGCAGCATATGTTGCCGGAAAAGTAGGATGTGACAAAGTTCTATTCATCACAAATGTTGATGGACTTTTGATGGATGATAAACTAGTTTCAAAATTAACTTTAGTCGAAGCAAAAGAAATAAGACCAAAGATTGGTCCCGGAATGGAGAAGAAGATTTTGGCATCAACTGAAGCACTAGATATGGGAGTCAAAAAAGCATTGATTGCAAATGGCCAAAGAGAAAATCCAATTTCTTCAGCTATAGCACATGACAATTGTACGGTGATTGAACATGAGTGAAGACCAATTTATGGGAAATCTCTACCAGAGATTCCCAGTTACAATTGAGAAAGGAGTAGGCGCTCATGTTTGGGATATTAATGGAAAAGAGTATATCGATTGTATGGGAGGATACGGGGTTGCATTAGTTGGACATCAAAATCAAAGAGTAAACAATGCAGTTAAAGAACAAATTGACAAAATTATTACTGTACATAGTTCACTGTACAATAAAACAAGAGAAGAGTTTTTGAAATTACTAATTGGATTAGCACCTGAAGGATTAACTCAAGTTCATTTAAACAACAGCGGAGCAGAAGCAATAGAAGCTGCAATAAAGTTTGCAAGAAAATTTACAGGTAAAAAAGGAATGGTTGCAATGAAAGGATCTTACCATGGAAAATCATTTGGAGCATTATCATTAACATTTAATCCAAAATACAAAAAAGCATTTGAACCATTAGTTGAAAAAGTTTCTTTTGCATCATTTGGAGATATAGAATCTCTTCGTTCTGTCATTGATGAGGATACTGCTTTTGTAATTTTAGAACCTATCCAAGGCGAAAGTGGAATCAATGTGGCACCAGAAGGATTTTTGCAAGAAGTTAGAAAAGTTTGTGATGAGAAAGGAATCCTGTTAATCTTTGACGAAATACAAGCTGGTTTAGGTAGAACAGGACGATTATGGGCATGTGATCATTGGAATACTACACCAGATATTTTGTGTCTTGCAAAAGGAATTGCAGGAGGAGTTCCAATGGGAGCTACTCTTGTCAGGCCAGACATTTTAGCATCAATGAGTAAAGGAGAGCACTCCTCAACATTTGGAGGAAACCCACTTTCATGTGCAGCAGGAATTGCAGCATTAAAGGCATTGACAGAGGATGGTTTGATTGAAAATTCTGAAAAAATGGGAAAAATTTTCAGAGAGGGATTAGAAAAACTAAAAGAAAAACACACCATGATCAGAGAAATTCGTGGAAAGGGACTCATGATAGGAGTAGAGATGAAATTTGAGGTTAAAGATATTCTAATGGGGTTAATAAAAGAAGGAATTCTAATGCTATATTCAGGTAGGAATATTCTAAGAATTTTACCACCGTTAGTAATTACCGAAGAAGACATAACAAAAGTTTTACATGCACTTGATTCCATACTCACTGAAGAGGAACAAAAGCGAAATGTACAAGGATAAAGTAGACGAGAAAATTATAGGTTATTTAAAAGAAGACTCAAGAGAATCATTTGTAGATATAGGAAAAAAACTAAAACTATCCGAATCAGCAGTTAGAAGAAGAGTAAAGAACCTAGTTGACAGTGGAACAATTAAGAAATTTACTTTAGAGTTGGGAGAAGAAAATACAACCAGCGCTATCGTTCTAGTTTCAGTGGACTCTGCAACAGACACAGCTAAAGTGTCATTAAAACTAGCAAAGTTGGAAGGGGTAAAGACAGTTTATGAAATCACAGGTCAGTATGACATTACTACAATTATCAGCGCTCCAAGCATTGCAGAAATTAATAGTAGTATTGACGCTTTGAGAAAAATTCAAGGTGTTGTAGATACAAACACTGTAATTATTTTGAGAAAAGTCATCTAGATACGACTTTCGTTTAATAAAATTAAAACAATTCTAAATTAGGATCATTTAATGACATTTTCAACGAAGATAGTACGAATATGTTTATATCATCTATTTTAGTTAGCGATTTCAGTAATGAAAGATCCGAATCACTATGCAAACATCTACAACGCATATGACAAAAACCCAAAGAAGATTAGAGTTCTTGACAGCACTCTTAGAGAAGGAGAACAACACCCAGGAGTCTCCTTTACAAATAAACAGAGAATTCAGATTGCATGGATGTTAGATTACTTTGGAGTTGATCAAATAGAAATATCACCTGTAGTGTCAAATGATCATAAGGAAGCAACTAAAACAATAATCAAGCAAGGACTAAAGGCAGATATTGTTTCTCATGGACGTGCACTAAAATCAGACATAGACATTTCATTGGATTGTGATGCTAAATGGTGTGCAGCTTATTTAGGAATATCAGATATTCACCTTAAAGACAAATTAAGAATTTCAAGAGAAGAGGCACTTAACAGAGCTGTTGAAACTGTAGAATACGCAAAATCACATGGTCTCAAAATTAGATTTACAGTAGAAGATGGAAGTAGAGCTGAACCTGAATTTTTACTAAAGGTATGCAAAGCAATTGAAGAGGCAGGAGTGGATAGAATTAGCTTACCAGATACAGTAGGAATTTTACGTCCTATTGGAATGTACAACTTTGTAAAGAAAGTAAGGAATGTGATTGATGTTCCACTTGATGCACATGTACACAACGATATTGGATTTGCAGTAGCAAATGCCTTTTCAGCATGTGATGCAGGAGTTGATCAAATTCATACTACAATTGACGGTATTGGTGAAAGAACAGGAATTCCACCACTAGCAGAAGTTGCAGTGGCATTGACATATCTATACAAATCACCAAATGATTTCAGATTAGATATGCTTCTGGATCTATCAAGACTAATTGAAGAATATACTTCTATCAAACCATATGACTCAAAACCAATTGTGGGTTCTTCTGCATACAAACACAAAGCAGGGACTCACCTTGCAGCAATTCTAAGAAATCCTGCAGCTTATGAGCCAATCCCACCAAGAGCAGTTGGAAATAGAAGAAGGATTGTTTTTGGCGAATTAGCAGGAAAGACAGGTGCTGCCTATTTGATGTCATTATTAGGATTAGAGAAAGATGATGAGAGTGCAAAAGCAGTAGCTGCTGGACTAAAGGGTCTAAGAATGGGAGACCTTATTGAGATACCCCTAGAAGACAGACTTGAAAAAAAGATAATTAATGATAAATAAAGAGGATTAATGGAGAGAAAATATGTCAAAATGTGAAGAATGTGATGCAGAAATTTCCGTACCAAGTGATGCACTTGAAGGAGAAATTGTAACATGTCCGGAATGTGGCGCAAGTTTTGAATTAGCAAAAGGTTCAGATGGTTTCGATCTAAAGCCTGCCCAAACGGTTGGCGAGGATTGGGGGCAGTGAGTCCTGACGTTACGATTCTTTATGATACCATCCGTTGGGAAGAAAAAGCTCTACTAGAAGCAGGTAAAAAAAAGAATATCAACATACAGATGGTGGATTGTAAGAAACTAGCTTTAGATTTAGAAAAAAAACCAGAAGACTATGGAATAGTAATTCAAAGATGTGTAAGTTACTATAGAAATCTTCATTCTACTGCAGCTCTTGAAGGATTAGGAGTCAAAGTAATCAATTGTCTCAACACAGGTGTTTTTGCAGGAAATAAATTATTCACACATATGCTTCTAAAGAAATTCGGTGTGCCAACTCCTGATGCGACAGTAGCTTTTTCAAAAGATGCTGCTCTTGAAGCACTAGAAACACAAGGATATCCTAAAGTTATCAAACCAACAGTTGGTAGTTGGGGAAGATTAATTTCAAAACTTAACGACAAAGATTCTGCTGAAGGAATAATTGAAAGTAGAGAAAACATGTATCCCATTTATCAAATTCATTATCTTGAAGAGTTTGTAAAAAGACCACCAAGAGACATTAGAGCAATTATGGTAGGTGATAAAATAGTTGCAGCAATTTACAGAACTTCTGGAAACGGAAATTGGAAAACAAATATGGCACTCGGAGGAATAGCTGAAGAATGCAAAGTGACACCAGAGATGGAAGAGATGTGTATTAAGGCTAAAAATGCAGTTCAAGGAGATATTGTAGGAGTGGATTTGATGGAAAGTGACGATAAGGGACTAGTTGTTCATGAGGTAAACAATACTACAGAATACAAAAACACTGTAAGAGTTTGTGATGTGGACATACCATCCTTAATGTTAGATTATGCAGTAAAGGTAGACAAGTAAGAATTGGACACTCATTTTACAGTAACACCCAGATTTGCAGTGAAGATGCTTGAAAAAGCATTGAGATTGTATACGCCTTCACTAAGTGAAAAACCACTAGCAGAATTTTTAGCTGATAAATGTGATGATCTTGGATTTGAAGACATTCAAATTGATGAAGTTGGAAATGTTATTGCTAAAAAAGGATCAGGATCTCCCAAAATAATGCTATGTGGACATATGGACGTAGTACCTGGAAAAGTCAAAGTTAGAAAAGAAGGGGATTCACTTTATGGAAGAGGTGCATCAGATGCTAAAGCACCTTTAATGGCAATGCTATTTGCAGCCGCATCAATTCAAAACAATAATGGAACAGTCTATTTTGTTGGGGCAGTAGATGAAGAAGGAAATGCAACAGGAATAAAAAATCTTGTTCAAAAAAATATGGGAATTGATTATGCAATATTTGGAGAACCAAGTGGGATTAAACAAGTAACAATAGCTTACAAAGGAAGACTTGCAATTAATCTGAAAATAAGTGTAGAAGATAGTTCTCATGCAAGTGCACCATGGCTTTCAAAAAATGCTATTCAAGAATCAATAATTTTTGCAAAAGAGCTCAAAGACAAACTAGAAGAAAATCAAAGTGAGAGAACTAAAGGAATGTTATTGACTGCAACGATGACTGAAATCAAAGGCGGTACAAGTCATAATGTTACACCAAAGGACTGTGAAACTATTTTTGATATTAGAATTCCAGTAGATATGAACTGTAAAACCATTGAGCAAAAAATTGCAACACTTGTAAAAGAGATTGCACAAAAAAGAGAGGTAGAAGCATTTTATTCAATTCTTGATGAGACTGAACCATTTGAAGCACCACACAATTCATCACTAGTGAGAGCTTTTACACTTGGGATTATGGAGGTAGAAAATTCACGGCCTTCGTTAATTAGAAAAACAGGCACAGGAGACATGAATGTACTTGGTAATCAGTGGAAGATTCCAGTGGTAACTTATGGCCCAGGAGATCCCCATGAAGCCCACACAATTGATGAAAAAGTGTCAATTGATGAATATCTCAGAGGCATAGAAATTCTAAAGAAAACTCTACAGCATTTAAAAAGACTTCATGATAAAAAGATGAAGTAATGCTGTGGTTTGTAGGTTTAGGGATTTCAGGTTTCAAATCAATTCCAACTGAAGCTTTGGATGTATTATCAAAAGCTGATATTGTTTATCTTGAGCAGTTTACTAGCCCTATAGGAAAATCAGATCTAACTAAGATTAAAAATGCTACAACAGGTGAATTCAAACCTGCTAAAAGATGGTTAGTAGAAGATGGAAATGAAATTTTGAAAAATGCAAAGAACAAGAAAGTGGTTTTGTTGTCTTATGGAGACCCATACATTGCAACTACACATATTGAATTAAGAACAAGAGCAATAGAAGAAAAAATTAAAACATTTTCAATTCATGCATCATCATCTCTTACTTCAATGATAGGAGAATGTGGTTTACATTTTTACAAAGTTGGTAGAATTGCCACAATCATGAGTGAAATGAAGTCACTTACAACACCATATTATGTAATTTATAAAAATATCATCGAAGGAAACCATACAGTACTTCTCTTAGAATATAATCAAGACAAAGATTTTTTCTTAGATCCAAATGTTGCATTAAAAGGATTATTAGAAACAGAGAAAGGGCAAAAAAGAAATGTAATTAGTCCAGCAACATATGCCATAGTTGCCTCACGTATTGGTTTCAAAGATCAAACAATAATCTCAGGTAAAATATCTAGTTTGAAGAAAAAAGATTTTGGAAAACCCCCACACACAGTAATAATTCCCGGCAGATTGCATTTTACTGAATCAGATGCCTTGAAAATTCTAGGAGAATGTATCGATGAACCATTTGATAATTCTGAAAAAACAATTAAAATTTCAAAGCAGATGATGGAAAAATATGTGCCTATGATAAGAGAGGCACTTGAAGAGATCAAACCACTTTACAAGGATCAAAAAGAGTTTCAAATAATTTTGGAGAATGCAGAATTATACATTCAGGATGCAGAAAAGTTTCTAGAAGATGGACATGATGAAGTAGCAGTTTTGAGTATCGGGTATGCGGATGGACTTGTAGATGCCCTAAGATTGGCAAAAGGTCTAGATCCTAAGATGTAATTATTAGCGATGAATTAAAGAGAGGGTTCAAAAATAGTGAAAATATTGGAATCAAGTGAAAAAATAATTCTTTCAACAATGTATGTCTGCGATATTGACGGTAGAGATCCAATTGAATTAATTAGTAAAAAAACTACTATGACACAAATAGAAATTAATGAAAAAATTGATGATTTAATTAAAAAACAACTAGTGAATAATGATAAAAAAACACTATCTGAATTAGGAAGAAACTCATTGCGTGTAGTTTTGGCTGGAGGAGTTTTTGATATTATTCATCCGGGTCACATCCATACTCTAAATGCAGCAAAATCATTAGGAGACGTGTTAGTTGTGGTGGTTGCAACAGATAACACCGCAGTAAAAATGAAAAAAAGAAAACCATTACACAAACAAGAACAAAGACAAGAACTAGTCAATTCATTGTCCATGGTAGATCTTTGTCTAATTGGACAAGAAGATGATATTTTCAAAACGGTGAATCGTGTGAGACCACAGATTATTGCATTAGGTTATGATCAAGTTCATCAAGAAAAATTCATTATTGATGGGTGTAAGAAAATAGATTTAGATGCAACAGTTGCCAGATTGCAATCTCCAATTCCAGAAAGTTCCAGCTCAAAAATTCAAAAAGAATATGGGGAATCTATTCATGGGATTTAAGAATTCACTTGAATTTTTATTGAAACCTTAGAGCCATCTTTTAGCTTGGCTGATTTTCGTAAGCAATTTTTTGAAATTAATTCAATAATTGAATCATCATGATGTGTTCTCTCAAGTATGATTAACTCACAATTAATTGAATTGTTGAGTTTTGCCTCAAAACACTTTACCCATCCATATGTGCGCTTACCATCTGAAAAACTCTTAATTTTAACTCCATCAATAGTTTCAAACTGCTTAATTGCTTCTTGATGAATTTTTTGATCCAATCTAACATTAAGTGTACCTGGAAATGGCACATATCCAATTTTAGATTGGAATTGTTTGGTGTATCCTTTTAATCCCATATAGTAAGCTCCTTCACCCATTCCAGAAACTATTGTTCCTTTTAGATCAACATGAGTTGGTGAAGAATCAAGACTTTTTTGTAAAACTGCTGAAAGTTTTACCATTTCAGAAAAACCTTTAGAAGTTATTTTTACAGAGATATTCCGTCCACTAATTATTCTCTCGATGAATTGATTTTGTTCTAATTCAAGCAAGTGCTTTGATGCAGATTGTTGTGATTTTTTTATATTTTTTCCAAGAGACGAAGTAGTTATTGTAACAAAATTGTATTTAGCACCTTTTGATAGAAGGTAAGAGAGAGTTAAGATGTGCTGAATTTTTAGTTCAGTCATCTAAGTTCCTATGCTACGCCTAATTCACCGAATGTTTTTAGTGTCATCCCATCAGAATTAGAGAGTTTTGCAACCCTATGTCCGATGACACATTCAATTCCTGCATTTTTAGCGCCTTCTAAAAGTCTCTGGGTGATAATTCCATCCAGTAGAAGATATTTGATTCCTGATTGAGTCGATAGTTTGCTAACAACTTCACTAATTGGAACTTTGAAAATCTCATTTTGATCACTGTCTAATGCAATTGCTTCAAGTGTTTCATTGAGATTTGGAAAAACCTTTGATGCAACTTCAGCTAGTGGTTTATCATCTTCACTTTTTAGAGATGGTGTAGGTTTGCCAGATTTAATTTCTTCAGCAATAGGACTAAGAATTTCATCTATTCTTTGTGGAGTTAGTTCTTCAACTTCTACGCCACTATCTGCTTGAAGTTCATAATCTAATGAAACTACAGATTTGAGTTCTTTTAGAATGAAACCTCCAGATCTGTCTCCGTCAAGGAATGCAACTACAGTATCTTTGGAGTTACATAGTTCTTTGATTGATTCATCAATTTTTGCCCCTTCAATTGCAAGAGCATTGTCATATCCTGCTCGTAATAGATTAATTACATCAGCTCTACCCTCAACAAGAATTACCCAATTGGAGTCTAACATGCCAGAACTACAAGTAAGTTTTGACGGACCATATGTAGATAATTTTCCTGTATCGCCTTGATGAACATCATTTAACATACTTTCACCTTCACTTACTGTTTTGGTAGCCCATTTCTGTTTGATTTCTTTTGCACGTCGTACAATGTCATCCTTCTTGGCAGCTCTAACATCATCTATTGCTTCTAATTTGAATTTACAATCAAATGGTCCTACTTTATCAATACTTTCAATTCCGGCTGCAATTAATGCACATGTATCAATATCAGTGCTCATTGGAATGAGTGCATCTCCAGTAGTAGTGTTTGCGGTAGATTTTGCATTTACTTCAATGCGACCTACTTTTGAAACTCGTTGCAGTTCATTCAGATTCATCTCAGGACCTAACAGACCTTCTGTCTGTCCGAAGATTGCTCCGATTATATCTGCTCTTTCAACGAGCCCATCAACTTCATAGGAAAGTTTAACATGATATTTGACAATTCCTGATTGAGGCATAAATTATTCATCTCCTTAATTATCATATTTTGAGTTTCTATCAAGGATATATGAGGGTATCGAAAAATCAGTCTCCATAGCAAACGCTAGAAAATTCTAAAAATGAAAAATAATGTTAGTTGTTTATTCAGTGCTAAATGAGTGACCGCATGAACAGGATTTTGTAACGTTTGGATTATTGATTTTGAATCCAGAGCCCATTAGGCTTTCAATGTAGTCTACGTTTGCACCCTGTAGATGGTCAACACTATAGCTATCAACTAAGAGTTTAACTCCATTTTCTTCCATGACGATGTCATCCTCTTCTGGAGCTTTTTCAAAGCCCATTCCGTAAGATAGACCAGAACAACCGCCGCCTTGAACGTATACTCTAAGATACTCAGGGGCTTCTGCTTCTTCTTTCATGAATTCTTTGATTTTCTCAGCTGCTTTTGCAGATACTGTGATCATCTTTTGTGTTTGCTCAGTTGCCATTATGAAGAAAAAAGGTGATTCAAATTATAATAAGCTTTTGCAACTCTACAGAGTAGGATTATGCAAATTTAGCCTACTTTTGAGTTAAAGGCAATCTAATGATCTGCAATGTGTTTTACAAGGTCACTGTGAGTAATTATTCCTACTACTTCATCATTATCAAGTACAGGTAATTTCCTAACATTTCTTGTAGACATTAAATCGGAGGCTATCCACAAATCAGAATCAGGATCAATTGAGATCAGTGGTGATGACATGATATTTTGAATTGGAGTTTCTACTGATTTTGAATGGGCAGTAATTTTGATTGCAATATCCCTATCAGTAACAATTCCAATTGGCAAGTTATTATCCATAACAACTACTGCTCCAACATCATGATCTTCCATCATTTTTGCAGTATCAGAGGCAGTAACTAGAGAATCTACAGATACGACGAATTTATTCATGACTTCTTTAACACTGGTTTTTTGTTGAATTGGCTCAGGGGGATTCATAAAATGAGTTTGCGAAAAGTGATATTTGAAATGACTGATAGAATTTCAATTTTGATAATCATGTTCATTAAAATCAGACCCTAAAGATACAGATAAAATCACAGTGCTATCAGTTATCTGAAATTCAAGTTCTTTGTCAGGTAAAAAACTTTGAAAAATCTTAGTTAGTAATTGTTTTGCAAATTCCGACCAAGTCATTCCCAATTCATGTTGAATAAGAAATACATGTGTATCACCTTCTATTCTATGATCAGAGTTCATTCCAGAAGCTCGCATGTAATCTTCCAGTGTTTCAATGCACCTTCTCAAATCATACCCTCCTTTGATAAATAGAACAGAGTCCTTTATCATAGGAAAGAGGACATTGACAATTTCTTCAATATCTTTTTCATCAAGATCATCTGCTAACGAGTCTAAGATTCCTTTTGGAATTGGAATCATACCTATTTTGTTAGAGAATTTATCCCATTGTACATATTTTTCAAGAATTTGTTTTACCAACACATTATGAGAGATGTTTTTTTGTGATGCCTCAGATTCTAATTCAGTAACTAGTTTCTCTGGAAGTCTATACGTAATACTACGAGAAGGTTCCTTTTTTTGAGAGTCAAGGGAGGGTTTTGTAGGTGCTAATTTACTTTTGTCCATTATTAATCACCAAAAAAATTGGCGATTAATCTACACGTGATTGATTTGGTACTATATCTACTGAAGTAACTTCTAGGTCACATGTAATGGCAATTGACTTTACTTTACTTTTGTAGAGAAAGTATTTTTTTCCATCTTGGCTAATTGAGCCAGAGATTGAAAGTAACTTTGCATCATAGAGAGTTTGTAATCGTCTATAGACTGTACTAATTGGGATCTTTTTTTCACTAGATATTTCCATTGCAGACTTTGGTTTTTCTAGGGTATTTTGGAGGATTTGTTTACAATACTTATCAGCAAGTATTTCTAAAATCACCTGCTTTCTTTCATCATCCATTATTTTTTGGGTTTGGATTAATTCTTGCATGGCTAAATTTACTCAAAATTAGATATAATCAGGGCGTTTACACTGCAAGACATTGCATACCCATTGGATAAATTCACTTTTAATAATTAATTTGTATGAAATCAATTTCAATGAAAGTATATCTTTCAACATTGGTATTCTCAATCCTGTTTGTCTCAATTTCAGTCAATTTTGCAAATGCTGAAACTATACCAGAATGGGTAAAAAATAATGCATTATGGTATGGTCAAGGAGTAGTATCAGAAACTGAATTTCTAAATGCAATTAAATTTTTAATCGAAAATGACATAATTGTGATAGAAAATAAAGTAAAGCAAATATCTGAGAAAATTAATGCAATTGTAGAAATTCCTAATGGCAACTTTAATGTGTCAGGTTCTGCCTTTTACAGACCATTAAATCTAGAAATTAAAGCTGGAACAACAGTAACTTGGGTAAATGAAGATTCAGTCCCACATACAATTCAAAGTCAAGATGAATTTGGAAAGATTATTGGATTGTTCAATAGCGCTCCATTAGAAACAGGGGAAAAGTTCGAGTACACATTTGAGGAAATTGGGGTGTACAACTACTATTGTTCTCTTCATCCATGGAGAGTTGGACTAATAACTGTAACATAGATTCAAAAAATCTATTCTTATTTTTATTTTAATAAAATAATAAAGAAATTGGAAATAGCTATTTCTTTGACTTGTTGACAAAAGCTGTCATACGTTCTTCTCTGTCTGGATGAGTGAAGCAATTTCTCCAAGCAAGAATTTCTACTGCAAGACCAGTATCAAGGTCTGCATTTCTTCCTTTATTGATTGCAACTTTAGACATTTGAACACCCATGGTAGAGTTTGCAGCAATTTGTTGTGCCATTTTCAAAGCTTCTTCTTGTAGTGATGCAAGAGGAACAACGTGGTTTACAAGACCAATTTCTTTTGCCTCGTCTGCTTTGATCATTTTTCCTGTGTAAACAAGTTCTTTTGTCTTTGCTATTCCCACGATTCTCATCAATCTTTGAGTTCCACCCCATCCGGGAGGAACTCCAATTGTTACTTCTGGTTGACCTAGTCTAGCAGAATCTGCAGCTATTCTAATATCACAAGACATTGCAAGTTCACAACCTCCACCTAATGCAAACCCGTTGACGGCTGCAATTGTAGGCTGTTTAACAAGCTCTACAGTAGAAGTTACAAGTTGACCAACTTTTGCGTAATCTACTGATTCATCTGCAGAGATTTTTGACATGTATTCAATATCTGCACCAGCAGAAAATGCTTTTTCACCTTCACCAGTCAAAATGATAACTTTAACGTCATCATTATGATTTAGGTCTTCAAAAGTTTTGATTATTTCTTTTGCAACATCTATATTCATAGCATTGAGTTTGTCAGGTCTGTTAATTTTGACAGTACAAATGCCATCAGAAGTAGATGTGGTAACTAGTGACATGATAATTTGCCAAGTAATGTGAGACTTAAATGTTATCTATTTTCCTTTTATTTTACCGAATTGAACTAGTGCACCTGCAGCTTCAACCCAAGTTCGAAGGTCTTGATAAACTGGAACTTGGTGTTTTTCAACTAGTTTTACCATTTTTTCAGTATATGGTCCACCATTACATCCAACTAACAGTGGTTTCTTTCCTTTCTTTTTGAATTCAGCTAGATAATCAACAATTGTTTCTTCTAGTGGATCATCTTGGAAAACAAACCATGGCATTGCAATGTCAATATTTTTTTCATCCATGAATTGTTGAATAACAAATCTATAATCATCTGCAGTAGCTCCACCACCAACATCAGCAGGATTACCATTGTGTATAGGTACTGCTGGTGGGAAATGTGCTTTCATTTTTTTGACACGCTCTGGGGATAATTTGCCTATAGTTAGACCAAATCTTTCTAATTGATCCATTCCACCAATCATTGGACCAGCACCATTGCTTGTCATTGCAACGCGATTACCCATTGCAGGAGGTTGCCATGCTAGTGCCTTTAAGACACCTGCTAATTGTTGATAGCTGTCAACTGAGATAATTCCTGCTTGTTTGAATGCTCCCATAATGATTGCATTTGAGCCTCCAAGAGAGCCAGTGTGTGATGCGGCTTGTTTTGCACCCATAGCAGTTCTGCCACTCTTCCAAATTACGATTGGTTTCTTTGTCTCTTTCATAACACGTTTTGCAGTATTGATGAATTTTCGTCCATCACCAAATCCTTCAACGTATAATCCAATTACTTTAGTTTGAGGATCATTTGCAGCATACCAAATCATATCTGCTTCATCGACATCAGAACGATTACCAAAACTAATCATCTTAGATAATCCAAATGTATCAGCACTCTCCAACATACTAATTCCCATTGTTCCACTTTGTGAAAAGAATGCAACAGGACCTAATTGAGAACGTACCATTCTTTCTTGACCTTGGAATGCACAATCAAGACGATTTGCAGCATTAAACATTCCAATACAGTTAGGACCAATAATTCTGATTTTATGTTTTTTAGATAATCTTGCAACTTCAGCTTCATATGCTGCTCTTTCTCCACCAAGTTCTTTTCCTCCACCTGAAACAATTACAACGCTGTGAACCCCCTTCTTTGCACAATCCTCTAAAACAGGAGGAGTCATTGACAAATCAACTGAGATTACAACAAGATCAACATTTCCTGGAACGTCTGCAACTGAAGGATAGCATTTTTGTCCAAAGATTTTATCAGCCTTTGGATTAATTGGTATTACCTTTCCTTTAAAATCATAATTTACCAAACTATCTAAGATAGAGTTTCCAATCTTTCCTTTACTGGCAGATGCACCAACTAGTGCAACAGTCTTTGGAGTAAAGAAGGTCTCCATGTTTTCTTTGTTTGGTTTTTCTTTTGAGATAGAATTTTTCTTTAATTCTTTGTTGAGAATAATTTTTGCATCAACTACATAATGAGATTTTGGATAAACAATTACTGGGTTAAAGTCGATACTGTTAATGTAATCAGCATTATCTACGCCTAATTTTCCAATTTGTACCAACATTTTTGCAACCATGTTAAGATCAATTGGTTCGCTTCCTCTGAATCCTTTAAGAAGTTTAGATCCTTTAAGTTCATTTATCATTGACTTTGCATCTGAAGTTGTGATTGGAAGCATTCTAAATGCAACATCTTTCATAACTTCGGTCATTATTCCTCCTAGACCTGCCATGATAACGGGTCCAAATTGTGGATCATTTTGAATACCTACAATTAGTTCAACACCTTTTGGAACCATCTTCTCCAAAAGAATTCCTTTAACTTCAACACCTTTCTTTTTGGAAAGGCGTCCATACATATCATTGAATGTTTTTTTGACATCATCTACATTATCAATTCCAACTTTAACTCCACCTACATCCGTCTTGTGTAAAATTTGTGGAGATACAACTTTCATTACAAGTGGAAACCCAATCTTTTTTGCTTGTTTAACAGCATCAGCAGCAGATGTTGCTAATCCATATGGAGGAACCTTAACACCATAAGTTTTGAGGATTGATTTTGATGCTTCTTCTGTGATGACTTTGTGATCGGTTTGAATTATTTCTTCAAAAATTTTATTCACTACAGTCATTGTTCGATCGATGAAATTAAAACTCAGTATATTAAACTTTGGTCAAATCTGAAATGAAGATTTGAAATTCTTGTAAAAATTCTTCATATTTGATTTTACAATTGAAATATTTGCATCAATATCTGAACGAATTTTTTGTGGATCAATATAGGAAATATTTTGCAGTTTTTCCTCCGTATTATCAAGCCACAAATTTACCATATTCTCGTTTACCTCTAAATGGAATTGTAATCCAACAGCACTGCAGTATTGAAATGCTTGATTTGGATAATACTTTGAGGAGGCTAATAAGACAGAACCTTCAGGTAAATCAAAGGTATCACTATGCCAATGAAATACAGTAAATGGATTTTTGAATCCAGAAAACAATGAGGAATTATTTTGAATTTCCAAATCACTGTAAAACCCAATCTCTTTTCTTGTACCAGGATAAACTTTGGCACCAAAAGTTTTTGCAATTAATTGGGAACCCAAACAAATTCCTAAAACAGGTATATTTTTTTCAACGTAATTTTTGATTAGTTCTTTTTCACGATTAAGATAAGGTAAATCATCATTTGCACTCTCTGGTGCGCCCAAAATTACGGCTAATGAAAAATTATCATCAGGAATTTTTTCATGTTTTGCATTAATAGATGTGATTTTGAAACCATCATCTTTGAGAAGATCTCCTAAAAATCCAGAACCCTCAATCTTTGTGTTTTGGATTAGTAATACATCAGACATTATTTTCAAATAACAAAAGTGCTTAATATGTTAAAATAAATTATTAATTGTGATAGTTACAGAGCAGGAAATTTTTGAGTTAAATGATTTTATTAATCAATTAAACTCAATGGAAGATAGTGTTGTAGTAGTAGAAGGGAAAAGAGATTCTCTTGCATTAAGAAAACTTGGATTCAAAGGGCAGGTTTTAGAATTTCACAGATTTAATGGAATGATAAATTTTACAGATTCGGTTGCAAAATATCCAAGAATAATAATTCTTTTTGACCGAGATAAAAAAGGTAGAGTTCTAACAGGAAGGACATTACAGTTATTGCAAAGAAGAACCAAAGTAGATTTGACGTTCAAAAGGAAACTTCGATTAATTACAAAAGGGAAAATAATGTTTATAGAGCAACTAGTAAGTTACGAATCTTTTTTGGTATAAGACTATGGCCAAATGCCTTTTTGTTTAAAGGCCTCAAGAACCCTTTCTACAGCTAATACCATGGTAGCCTTTCTCATATCGATTTTATGTTTCTTGGATACTGCATGAGCATCTTTGAATCCCTTGGTGATATTTTCTTCCATCTTATTTGCAACTTCATCAAAAGTCCAATAGTATCCCATATTATTTTGAACCCACTCTAAATAGGATATACAGACACCGCCAGAGTTTGCCAAGATATCGGGAATGACCATAATTTTCTTTTGATAAATAATTGGATCTGCTTCCGGTAAAGTTGGTCCATTTGCAGCTTCTGCAATTATTTTACATTTCAAATTCTTTGCAATTTTTGCATTGATTTGATTCTCTAATGCACCAGGAACTAGAATATCACATTTAGTAGTAAGTAATTCTTCAGTTGAGATTTTTGAGCTTCCTGAGAATCCAACAACAGAACCAGTTTTTTCTTTGTGTTCTAAGATTTTACTAACTTTGGCACCTTTTGGAATTGAAATTGATCCTTTAGAATCACTGACTGCTATAACTTTAGAGCCCATCTTTTCAAGATATTCACCTGCAAATGTAGATGCATTTCCAAATCCCTGCAAAACAACTTTAGCACCTTTGAGATTTAGTTTCATTGTTTTTGCAGCTTCTCTAATTGTATATGCTGCTCCCAATCCAGTTGCAACGTTTCTTGCAAGAGAGCCACCCATAGAGATTGGCTTTCCAGTAATTACACCTGGAGAGTATTGGTTATCATTTAATTTACTAAATGTGTCCATGATTTGTGTCATTTCTTTTCCTGTTGTGTAAACATCAGGAGCTGGAATGTCTTTGTTAGGACCTATAATTTCAGAGATTTTGTAAGCAAAACCTCTAGTTAATCTCTCTAATTCACCTTCACTTAATTTCTCAGTTTTTGGATTCACATAGATTCCACCTTTACCACCACCCAGTGGAACATCAACAATTGCACATTTCCAAGTCATCCATGAAGAGAGTGCCATCACTTCACGTTCCATATATTCAACTCCACCTTCTGGGTTAAAGTAACGAATTCCTCCTTTGTATGGACCTCTATCATTATTGTGTTGACTTCTAAAACCTGTGAAAATTCTGATTTTTCCGTTATCCATTTTAACTGGAATTTTTACACGTAAAACTTTGTTTGGCATTGCCAAATATTCCCTTAATCCTTTGTCTTTAATTCCTAAAACATCACATGCATCGTTGACCTGTTGTGTTGCATTGGCAAATGGATCATGCTTAACCAAGATGATCGATATTAAAACAATTAGAATATATGAGTTTGGTTAAAAAACCCTGATCGCAATTAAAATTTCAGGTTTAGAGATAGACTTTCTTTTGATTTAGTTTTCTATCTAGTTTGTCTATTGCCTCTTCCAAAGTATGGATATTGATTTCAAGGAAATTAGATAAATGAAAAATTGCACCATATTTCTCACCAACTTTTGAAACCAGGTTATTTTTCTCTAGTACTTTCATGTGGTGCTGAACTGCTTTGTAATCAAGATCTAATTCTTGAGATAATTGATGCGTATTGTATGGTTGCTCAAGCAAATTCATTACAATTCGTAATCGTGTAAATCCTCCTCTAGTGCTGGTAAACAAGTAAAGTAATAATTTTCTAGTCTGCTTGTCTACCTTTCTATGATCTGAGACTTGTCTTGATCTTAGAATCTCTTTGAATTCAACTAATTGTGTAGCCATGCTATAATCATTTTAAGGTGATTTTACTTAAAACCCTATTTCCAGATCTTTACCAATTTCTACCAAGTCAGATAGGACAATTACCCTTAAATTGACTAGGAATAAACTCGTGATATCATGATGGCATCACGCGGTTACGATATGACACCAACAATGTATTCTCCTGACGGCAGAATCTACCAAGTAGAGTATGCCATAGAGACTGTAAAAAGAGGAACATTGGCAATTGGGATCATTAGTAAAGAAGGAGTCATTATGGCAGTAGAAGAAAAACCACGAACTTTACAGACTACAAATGTTACACAGAAAATTTTTCAAGTCGATTACCATATAGGAGTTGCAGCAGCTGGATACATCCCAGATGCACGAGTTCAAGTAGACAATGCCAGATTTTTTTCACAAGGAAATAGAATGACTTATGATGAATCAGTAGAGGTTGCAACAGTTGCTAAACATTTAGCTGATCAATCTCATCAATTTACTCAATACTCTGGAGTACGTCCAAACGGAGTTGCATTGATAATTGCAGGAATTGATCAAAAAGGAGAATCAATCTATGTTACTGATCCAAGTGGAACCTATGTTCAATATGCAGCAATTGCAATTGGTGCAGGTTCAGATGATGTTAATGCATTTTTGGAGAAACATTACAATCCAGATATGAGTTTGGATGATGCAGCATCTTTGGCAATTGCATCAATTAATCTCAAAGCTGAACAAAAGGATGGAGTTAATCATGTAAAGATGGCAAAGATCACATCCAATCAAAAGATCTTTGAAAAAGTTTCAGAGTCAGATTTACAAAATTATTCTAAAAACGCATCAAAATTTTCTGCAGAATAGAAGTTTTAGATTTGAAAACTATTCAAATTAGAGTACAGATACGATAGATTATGGGTTTAGGAAGTTATTGGGGCGAAGTCATGGAGGTATTACGAGAGATAATACCAGTTTATGATAAAGTAAATTCAATAATTTCTCTTGGAAAGGATTTAGAGCATAGAAACCGTGGAATTTCACAAAGGGTATTTCAAGGAAATAAAATTCTAGATGCCGGTTCTGGTTTTGGTAACATGTCAAAGACTGCACTAAAGTTGACAGATGGAAAAATTTCAGTTACACTCTATGATCCACTTGTACCGATGCTAAAAAATACAGGTACACATTTTGAAAAAACGCCAGATATGGCCAACGGTGTATTTGAGCACATACCATTTAGAGATGAAGAGTTTGATGCAGTGTTATGTGGATACTCACTTAGAGATGCAATAAATTTACGAATAGCAATTTCAGAAATTCACAGAGTTTTAAAAAAAGACGGAAGATTTGTGATTGTTGATTTAGGGAAACCTGATGAGGCTTTCATCAGAGCAGGTGTTTCGTTTTATCTTAGATGTATCCTGCCAATTCTTGCATTTATTGCCGGAGGCAGATTAGGATTAAAGTTTGGAACACTTTATGGCACATTCAAAAGATGGCCACAGAACAAAAAGCTGGAAGAATTGTTATTAGAAAAATTCTCAAGAGTAGAATTTGAGAAAGATCTTATGGGTGGAGCAATTATGGTTGCAGCATACAAATGAACAGAGTTCTAATTTTAGTTAACATTACAGGATTAATCATTGGAATCTCTTATGGATTACATGGACCAATTCTTCCAGTATTTGCAAAGAATGTAATTGGTGCAACATATTCTGAATTAGGGCTAATCGGATTAACTAATTTCATCCCTTACATGTTCATCCCACTCTTTGTAGGAATTCTGCTTGATAGAATCAATAACGGGTATTTACTTGCAGTAGGAGCTGCAATTAATTCTGCCTCAATCTATCTTTTATCAATTGCTCAATCTGTTCCAGAAATTATGGGATTTAGAATATTAACTGGTATTGCACATGCATTCTTTTGGCCACCATGTGAATCAATAATTTCAAAAAACAGTTCAGAGAAAAATAGAGTCAAAAACATCTCTTGGTTTACAATGTTTTTTGTAATGGGATTTATGGTGGGTCCATTATTAGGCACAGTTTTCTTAGAAGGATTAGATATTACATACAGAATATTATTCCAAATTACTGCATTCATACTTGCCGCATCAATAGTTACATCACTTTTAGTCTCCCAAAAAAGCGTAAAAATTCATCATGAGAGATTTTCATTTTCATCCATAAAACAAATGAAAAAATTTCCAGAAGTTATTGT
Organism: Candidatus Nitrosopumilus sp.; assembly: GCA_041603475.1. GTDB lineage: Archaea > Thermoproteota > Nitrososphaeria > Nitrososphaerales > Nitrosopumilaceae > Nitrosopumilus. Next base: position 21,645 of record JBFIEJ010000005.1, read on the forward strand.
ACTGTTAATTTTCTGCACATCATCATTTGGAATCATTTTGACAATTTATCCTGCTTTTCTAAATGATAATGGAATGACAGATACAGATATTTTGTTATTGTTTTTTGTTTTTGGAGTTTCACGAGTTGTCTCACTTGCATTGGCAGGTAAATTTGCAAGAAAAACTAGTCAAACTTTGATTGCAGCTACAATGGCAGTGTCTGCAGGATTAGCAATTTCAGTAGTTGCAGACTCTATCATTACTTTTGGAATTGCTTTAGTTTTAATGGGATTTGGATTCAGTATTTTCTTCCCACTAACATTAGAAATTATTTTGAGTAAAACTGCAAAAGGAATTTCAGGTAAGATCATTGGTGCGTATGAAACAGTTTTTGGTTTGGGTTGGGCAATAGGACCAACAATTGGAGGACCCATTACACAATCATTTGGAAATGATGCACCTTATTTGGCATTTGGAGTAATTGGAGTAGGAGTAACCATACTTGCAATTATATCTAGAAGAAAACTAGAGCCACAGAAAATTCAAAATTAAATTGATGTGGTTCCACGTTTTTTAGTACAGATATCAAGTGCATCATCAACTGAGGTGACAAAGACTTTACCATCACCTTTTGTTCCAGTACAGGCAACTTTTGCAATTGAATCTAAGATATCATCAAGTTTAGGATCATCTACAACGCAAATTACCATCTCTCTGCTAAAGTATTGACCAACTAATGGTGGATCTTGTGAACCTTGACCTTGAACATGATGAACAGTTACACCGCCAACACCATGTTTTTTGATTGCAGCAACTACAGCATCTCTTGAACCTGGTTGAATTATTGCTTCAATTTTTTTCATAACTATGACCAGTCATGAATTTCTTTAAATGAATAAGTGGATTCTCATGCGTGATTTTCAAAGATGAAATTGAACTTAGGCATAGTTCATGAACATTAGGTTTAATTTCAATTTGAGTCAAAATACAACATGCTAGATTATTCATTGAATGTGGCAGGTAGTGAATGGATAATTATTATTTTTGTAGCACTAGTTTTGATTTTAGGAACAGGGAAGCTTCCAGGTGCTGCAAGAAAACTTGGAAAAGCAGTAAATGAATACAACAAAGCAAAAAATGACATCCAAGATCATATGAAAGAAGTAACTGACACTCCAAAAATTTCTGGACCAGTAGGAACTGAGAGGGAGAAACTAGAGATAATGGCAAAATCAATCGGAGTTAAAGTGGAAGACAAGACAGATGATGAGTTGAGAGAAATAATTTCTACAAAAATAGGTCAAAAAAGAAATGAAGAGACAGAAAAGAGTTAGATGTTTATTTTGATTCTTTAATTCTATACATATTATTGTCTAGTCGTTTTTTGGCAAATTTGTAATAATCGGGAACTATTTCAAATCCAAGAAAATGCCTTTTTAGAGATTTGCTTACAACTGCAACTTGACCAGAACCAAGAAATGGATCAAGGACAAGATCATTTTTTTCACTAGAATACATCAATATTTTTTCAATTATCTCAGATGGAAGTTTGGTAGGTGTTTTTTCATCTCCTGACCAGTATTCTCTTTTGATATCCCAAACATCTTCTTTGTCTTTGTAGTGAAGGCTGCGACCATTCTTTGTCTTTTCATCCTTTTTGAATCTGGCAAAGGGAAAGAATTTTCTTTTCTTGTCATTTTTGCAAACGTAAAGACAGTGGTAGTGGGATGTCACAAATTTCTTTTTTGTCACAACTCCAAACTGATATTTCCAAATTAGATGATTAATAGTAGTAAAACCAACGTCATCTAAAGCTTGTAAAATATCTTTGAGATTATTCCATCCTGAAAAAACATACATGCTTCCTGAATCCTTTAAAATTCTAAAGACTTCGCTCATCCACGCAAAAGTGAAATCATAGTAATCCTCTGGTTTTATCTCATTGTATCCAGTAAGAACTCTAGAAGAGGTTCTGTTGTAATTTGCTTTTTTTGCCTTAAAATTTATCGCAAAAGGAGGATCAGTGACTACAAGATCAATTTTATTTTTAGGAATTGAATTCATTCCATCAATACAATTTACATTGTAAATTTTGTCATTTTCAATCTTTTTCATTTTTAATTCAAGACTAATTCCTATCTTAATAATGTCATGGGTCAAATGAAGCGATTAAACAATAAATCACCATCTAATCATTATCAAATTGATCTTGAAATTCTCCTGTCCAAAATGCAAATCAAAGATAGAGATCCAAAGAACATTCAATAAAAAAATGCATGTCTCTTGTGGAAAATGTGGTATAGAAGATCTGTTAGAATTTTCAAAAAATATCGATGAAGTGTTTTTAGAGTTTCTCTCAAGATTTGATGAGGGCAAAGTTTCTGAAAAAGGACTATCTGAGGATCTCAAAGACGAAGGAATTGTCAGGGCAGAAAATGAGATAAAATCAATGATAGGCTCAAACAATCCAGATAAAATTACTGAGGAAATTTTATTTTCAAAGAAAGACTATGTGTCCGAATACAAGGTTTTAAAAAATCCCGAGCCTAAAATGGGCTGTAAAGTTGAAGAAATAGGAATTGATGAAGCCATTTCAGATTATCTAAAAGATTTGAACATAGAGAAATTCTATAAATTTCAAGAAGAGGCAATTCAAGAAATTTCCTTTGGTCAAAATGTTGTAATTGAAGCACCAACTGCATCAGGGAAGACCGAAGCATTTTTGATTCCAGTAATACAACGAATAAAAAAAGAATCAGTTCAAGGTAATGTGTTTGCAATTTTTGTGTATCCAACAAAGGCATTATCACGAGATCAATATCCAAAAATCAAAAAATTTACTGAGAAGATAGGAATAGATGTAAAAATTTTTGATGGGGACACTAATCAAATTGATAGAAGGGAGATTATTGATAACCCACCACAAATTCTAGTAACAAATTTTGATGTATTGCATTACCATTTATGGCATCAAACCAAGTTCTCTACAGTTTTGGCATCAACTAAAATCCTTGTTGTCGATGAGGCCCATGTTTATTCTGGAATATTTGGATCAAATGTTCACTATATCATAAAACGACTCAAAAGAATATGTAGTAATAAGATACAATTTGTGGCAGCTTCTGCAACTTTGGAAGATGCTAAAGAATTTTGCCAAAAGTTGTTCGGTGAAAAAATGCAAATCATTCATGGTTCGGGTAAAAAGGGACAAACAGATTTTGTAATGCTATTTCCATCACTTAGAACTCAAAGAGCATTGATGGTGGAGTTGACAAAAAAACTAACTGCAAAGAATCACAAAACAATGGTGTTTAGTAATTCTCATCTAAACTCTGAGCTTTTAGCAATTCAAGCAAAAAAACAAAAAGTTAACATCAAAGTTCACAGGGCCGGTTTGATGGCAAACTATCGAACATCAGTTGAGAAACAATTCAAAGAAGATAGATTGCAGGCCATTTCTTGCACTCCAACGTTAGAATTAGGCATAGATGTGGGCAATGTTGATTGTGTAATTTCATCAACGATTCCGGTGAATAGATTAATTCAAAGGATTGGGAGAGCAGCTAGAAAAGGGCAGAGAGGATACGCATTTTTAGCATTAGGGAATGATCCTATATCACAATATTACAAAAATCATCCCGACGACTACTTTGAGGACATTGAAAAAACATACATCGATCCTAAAAATCCATTTGTTGAAGAATTTCAAGTTTTAGCAATGGCATGTGATAGACCTATTTCAAAACATGAATTAAAAGAGCATCAAGAAATAATCGAACACCACATCATAAAAGAAAATTTGATAGAATCCAATAACAGAATAATTCCAAATTTTGATAAAATTAATTCACTGCTTAATGATTATAGTATTAGAGGAATTGGTAATTCTGTAGATATTTTTTTAAATGATAAAAAAGTTGGAGATAGAGTATTACCAATTGCATTAGAAGAATTGCACAAAGATGCAATCTATTTTTTGGCAGGAATTCGTTACAAAGTAAAGGAATTCAATTATCCCAAAAAAAACTATGCAAAACTTGAAAGAATTCCTAGAGACTATCCATACTATACAAAGTCTTTGACTGAAGAGTGGCCAACCATAGAGAATGTTTTTGATAGAAGAAAGGTAAATGGAATGGAAGTTGCATTTTGTAAATTACATATTCAGAAAAAAGTTTACGGTTATGTCAACATAGAACTGGGACAGGAGATAACTCAAGGTGAAAAAGTAATACTAGATGAACCATTAGAATATGACTTTATTACCAAAGGCATAGTGTTCCATGCTCCAAGACCACTCAGGATAATTGAGAAATCAGAAGATGAAGATTATACAGAAGCTAGTGGATATCATGCAACTGAACATGTGGTCATTGAGGGAAGTAATATGATCACAGGAGGGGTTTCTCAAGATTTGGGAGGTATTTCTTTAGGTACTTCAGGCTTAATTTTCATCTATGACGGAGCAATTGGAGGGAGTGGGGCAAGCAAGGCACTCTACGATAGATTTGAGAAAGCATTAGAGAGAAGTATGAACATTGTAAAGGAATGTCCTTGTCAAAATGAGGCCGGATGTCCCAGATGTACATTCTCATACAGATGTGGAAATAATAACGAATATCTTCACAAATATTCTTCTTTAGAAATTCTTGAGCGAATCAACGATGGAGAAGAAACAGAACTAGTCGATCCCACAGAGGGCGATAAACCATTAGTGTAAGAAATCAAAATGGGATAAATATAACAGGAATCCAAGTCAATATATGGAAAAAGTTGCCCTAGTTACTGGAAGTTCATCGGGTATAGGTTTGGAGACGGCACTTGCTCTTGCAAGGGAAGGTTACGAAACTTTTGCAAGTATGCGAGATGTAAAAAAAGCAGGAGAATTAGAACATTCTGCAAAAAAAGAAAATCTTTCAATTAATGTAATAGAGTTAGATGTGGATAAAGAAGAATCAATCACATCGGCAATTAATAAAATAAAATCAGATTGTGGAAGAATAGATATTCTGGTAAACAATGCAGGATACGGACAATTTGGATGCACTGAAGATGTAACTATAGATGAGTTTAGAAAACAATTTGAAACTAATTTTTTCAGCATTGTAAAAATTATTCAAGAGGTTGCTCCAATAATGCGAAAACAGAACTCTGGAATCATTGTCAATATCAGTTCCGTCGTAGGAAGGTTTGGATTACCAGGATCACCTGCATATATCAGTACAAAGTTTGCCCTTGAGGGATTAAGTGAGTGTTTAAGATATGAGCTTGGTCAGTTTGGAATTAAAACAACATTAATTGAACCAGGAGTGATAAAGACCAACTTTTTTAATTCTATGAAAGTTCCAGAATCAAAAACTGATCCTAAATACAAGGCCCTCACTGACAACATTTTGGCAGGTCTTAAAATGATGGTAGAGATGGGAACTGCACCATCACAAGTAGCAGATGTCATAATCAAGGCAATCAAGGACAAGGAGATTCTGCCCAGATACATTGTAGGTGCCGATGCTGCCATGTTTTTGGAGGCAAAAAAGATGAAAACTGACTTGGAATTTGAGAAATACATGAGTAAAGAGCTATTCCCTAGCTGATATCGTATTTCTACGTTAAATTGATATACACATAAAATAGAGTTTTTGTCAAAGTCCGCAATTTTAAAGTGAAAATAATGAAATGGAAAACGCTACAACATAATGGAATTTTATTTCCCCCAGCATATGAGGCTCAAGGAATTAAGATAAAGATCAAGGGAGAGACAATCTCACTTAATCTTGACCAAGAAGAGATGGTGTATCAGTGGGCAAAAAAGAAGGATACCCCATATGCGCAAGACAAAGTCTTTCAAAAAAATTTTACAGCAGACTTTGCAAAAACTCTAGATTCAAAATTTAAAAAAATTTCATATGAAGATATTGATTTTACTAATGCCTACAAAGTTGTAGACAAAGAAAAAGACCTCAAGGAAATGATGACAAAAGAGGAAAAGAAAGCCCTTGCAGCAAAAAGAAAAGAATTACGAGAAAAACTAAAGGCAAAATACGGAATTGCCATAATGGATGGAAAGGAAGTCGAAGTTGGAAACTATATGGCCGAACCTCCAGGGATATTTATCGGGAGGGGAGAGCATCCATTGCGTGGAAAGTGGAAGCCTCGAGTTACTACTAAAGATGTAACACTAAACCTTGGAAAAGAAGCAAAAGTTCCAGAAGGGAAATGGGGGAAGATTATTCATGACAAAGATTCAATGTGGCTTGCAAGTTGGATGGACTTTCTAACCCAGAAAAGAAAGTATGTTTGGCTTGCAGATACTGCAGGACTAAAGCAGGACAGAGACAAGGAAAAGTACGAAAAGGCAGTAAAACTTGCAAAAGAGATTAACAAAATTAAGGATAAAATTGTAAAAGATATGATGAATAAGGATCCAAAAATTAGTAGAATTGCTACTGCATGTTATTTAATCTATAGAACTGCAATGAGGGTAGGGGACGAAAAGGATCCAGATGAGGCAGATACAGTAGGTGCTACAACTCTAAGAAAAGAGCACATCAAAATTACTCCAAATACAATAGAGTTTGATTTTCTAGGAAAAGATAGTGTAAGGTGGCAAGAGACAGTTGTTGCAGAAGGACATGACAAGCAATTTCATGAAAATCTAAAAAAACTAATTGAAAAGAAAAAACCAAAAGACGAGATTTTTGACGATATTACATCAAGACATGTTAATGCATACTATTCTAGTATTGTAAAGGGTCTTACGGCTAAAGTTTTCAGAACGTATCTTGCATCCTCTGTTGTCAAAAACTACCTAGCAGAACATGATAGCATCAAAGGAAAAACTGCAACTGAGAAACTATATCATGCAAAATTGGCAAATCTTGAAGCTGCAATAATGTGTAACCACAAGAGAACTATTCCAAAAACTTTTGAGCAGTCTTTGCAGAAAAAGAGAGACACTCTCAAAAAGGCAGAAAAAGAGAAGGCATGGATTAAAACTCAAGAGACCCTCAAAAAAGTGGAGGCATCAAACCCCAAGACTGATGCTCAAAAGAAGACCAGAGAGAAGAGAATCAAGACACTAAATGAGCAAATTAAGAAACAAAAGAAAAAACACAAAGAAAGATTAGAAAAGTTGGGATTACAAATTGATTTATCTGAAAAAACCAAAGACTACAATATTGGAACTTCTTTAAGAAATTACATAGATCCTCGAATTTTCAAGGCATGGACTGATGAGGTTGGTGCAGAATGGGAAAAATTGTATACTTCTGCATTACAAAAGAAATTCCTCTGGGTCAAAAATGAGAATGTAAAGTGGAGCGATTTAAAGTAAAATTCCACTTTAAACTTGAAATAAATTTTAGAATCATTTAATTTCCCAAATTTTCAGGCTAATACTATGCCGGGGTAGCTCAGCCTGGTTAGAGTGCCAGTTAAATTGGTAAACTCTAACGGTTCTCCAACTAAGGCAATACTCATAATCTGGAGGTCGCGAGTTCGAAACTCGCCCCCGGCACACATTTTAGTTTAAAACCATAACCACACACTCAAAACTAGATAATTATCAAGATTTTAGACTAGAAACTACACTCAAATGAGTTTAGAATCTAATTGACGGAATTTTTTATTTTTTCGATTTTAAGAAATGAATGTATGTAATGTGAGAATTAGCTTTAGTACTAGAGGGCACTAAACTAAGTATGGCAGATTTAGATGTAGAAAGTGTAAGGAAATTAAAATGTGATAAATGTGGATCTAGGTTCAAGTATCCTGAAAGATTAGAAAAGCATAAGGAAATTGCACATAAAAAGAAAAAAGAAAAATGCAGAGCCTGTGGTGCTGAATTTCATTCTACGGAAAACCTAAGAAAACATAAAAAAGTTTGCAAGGAAAGAGTTTAAGTCTACAATAGGGCTCAATGAGGATTCACCTACCAAATCGAGGACAAAAAGATTCTATTTTTTTGCTTTTTGTGGTTTAGAATGTGCTTTAACCATGTGTCTCATCGTTCTATCAGAATCAGTAAATTTCATTTCACATATTCTACAAACTAGACCAGGCGTTTCAGATTTTTTTTTAAATAAATTCATGAAATCACGATAATCTACATCAATATTAATTATGATAAAATCTAAAGATTGTTTATACTCAGAACATCATTAAATTTTGAATCCTTTAAGGCTTGAACCTTTCTAGGATTGAAGTTGCATACAGGATACAGTTCAGATTTCAAATTTATTTGAAATCATTTCTACTTTTTGGATCTTGTAATATAAAAATTAGATTATTTTAAAAAAATCTAGCAATATTATTGCATAACAATCTTAGATTCAATTCTATAGGAATTGAATCATTATGTGGTAAATGAACTGAATATAGAAATCTACGTTATGGGAATCTTCCTTCATCAATTAATTCTTTGTACAATGTTTTTTCAATGCGAGTTTCTGCTGCACCGCATTTACTACACATACCAGTTTCATCAGGATCTTCTTTCATTTTCTTCTCACATTCAACACATTTGGTAATGCCTTTTTTGAATCCCATATCATAAATTTTTTCTAATCATGATAATAACTATATCTAGAACTACTAATTTCACAAAACTGCTAGACATGAAAATAAGATTGAATCAGATTTCAGACTAGTTCGGTTTTTCAATATCTATTTCATCTGTATTAATTCTCTTATCAAAAAACAAGCAAGCAGTAAGATCCCCTGTAACATTTACCATTGTTCTAGTCATGTCCAAAACTCTATCGACTCCAAGTAGAAGGACTATACCTACTGGAGGAATGCCGGCTGCAATTAAAATGGTGGACAATATCACTATTCCTGTTCCCGGAGCTGATGGAGCACCAATGGATGCTGCAAGAGCAGTTACGGTAATTAAAAGAATTGTAGTAAATCCCAGATCAATGCTAAAAAACTGTGCAAGGAAAAACACAGCTACAATTTGGTAAAGTGCTGTTCCGTCCATGTTAATTGTTGCACCTAATGGAATAATGAATTGTGAAACCTTTGGTTTTATTTTCATTTTTTCTTCAGCAGTTTTAATTGATAATGGCATTACTGCAGCAGAGCTAGATGTAGAGAATGCAAGTAGTTGAGGATCTTTCATCATTGCAAATGTTGATGTTAAAGGTCTCTTTGCAAAAAGTTTGATTATAATCATATAGACAAGCAGCATTACAAACAAACCAATAATTACCGTAATCATGTATGCACCAAGTACTGCTAATGCAGAAAGACCAAGTTTTGATGTGATACTTGCCATCAAGCCAAATGCTGCAAAAGGAGCTAATCGCATTGCCCACGAAACTACTTTCATTGTGATGTTTTGTATAGATTCTAGTAAGTCAAGGATTGGCTGAGAGCTTTTCTTTGGCAATGAAATCATTGAGACTCCAACGATTATTGCAAAAATGATTATACTCAACATTTCTCCAGACATGAAAGATGCTAAGGGATTACTTGGAATTACTCCCACTATGCTTTGTGGGATATCCATAATCGATAATTCAGTTTTTTCTACAGGTAGCACATCTTCTAAACCAAAACTTTCTCGAATCAAAGTGCTGTCTATAAAATTTCCAGGAGATATGGCAGTAACTACAACAATTCCAATTGTCAAAGCAATCAGTGTTGTAATTACAAAATACACGGCTACTCCCAAACCTAATTTTTGAAGTTGCTCTAAACTTCCGGAGGATGTGAGTCCTCGGATAATTGATGCAAAGATTAATGGAACAATTATCATTTGAATAATTTTTAGAAATAGATTAGCAGGAATTGATAACCATTCAGTGATTACTTCAGCAGTATTTTTTTCAAATATTCCAACTTCAGGACCCAAAATGATGCCTAGGGCCAGTCCTAAAAATAGTGCAACTATGACTTGCGCCCATAATTTTTTCTTAATTAGATAGGTGACTTGAGGAGCGGTGATTTTGAAGGATCTTATTACCATGAATAGTTATTCATCGTTTTTCCTCTATATTATAAAATAATGTAATTTTCAATAATGAATATTACCAAATTAGAAGTTTTTTTATGTTTTAATTGATTTTTTGTCAAAATCAATGTCATCAAGATTTGATTTTCAAATTTGAGAACCTAGAATGAGTTTATCTATCAATCTGTTTTATTCAAAATTATGAGTATTAAGGGGATGTACATGTTAAACTCCCCAGAATATACAGAAGAAAAAATACAAGAAGCACTAAAAATATTATACATAGATAGAAAAAATGAATTTCATGATTTATCAGAGGTGTTTCTAGGTAAAAAGAAGTTAAATGAAATTCCAAATTGGAAGGAGTTTATTTTAAATTATTGTCTAGATATTGGAGACTCTTTTAAAACATGGACAGGTCAAAAACCACCATCTCCAACTTCTCCACAAAAAGCTCTTACTATTTTAAGACAAGTTGGTAATGGAATGACGTCAATGAATAAGTTAACACATATGCTAAATATGGCATACAATATTTCTGCGGAATTCAAAGAAATCTACAAACGATTGAAGTAATTCTGATTGTTTTTTAGCAACTATTTACATTGGTTTTCATCACAAGGTTTTAAATTACAAAATACCTATAGATATGAAATTAATTGAAAGAGATTCTATTTACAAAACGCACAATTCTACTTTTGCTTACAGGGATAGGTTTAGTTTTATTTTGGAGAGGGATATGGGAAGTTTCTGCAAAATTTATTTCTGAAGAAACAAGTCTGATTATAGGATTGATAATTTTAATTTCAGTTGCAATGTATGAAAGAAGACAAATTTTTCAATTTTTTGGGGGAGGTAAATGATTCTAAAAAACAACTCAACAAACTATTAAACATATTAGTAAAAATCATAAAATTTAGTATTTTTTTCTTGTAATTAACTAAAAAGGTAATGCAAATTTCGGCCAACAAAACAAAAAAGTCTTCCGACTTATAACATTAACGGGGTTTGTCATGTGTGGGATGATTCGTATAGCCGGTTTGGCGTTAACTATATCATTTATTTCTTTCTCGACGCAGGCGTCTGACCGTGACGCCACGCAAAAAATGAGCTGGGATAGCCTGCGGTGTCTGGCGCTCAATATTTACCATGAAGCACGCGGCGAGCCGCTGCAGGGTAAGATCGCGGTTGCCCATGTGGTCCTGAACCGGGTCGCGGCCAGCCAGTGGCCAGGGCAGATCTGCGCGGTCGTCCAGCAAGGTGGCGAACGCCGCCGCTATCGCTGCCAGTTTTCGTGGTGGTGCGATGGCCGGCCCGACGTGCCGCGCGATGTGTCCGCCTGGCGCGAGAGCCTATTGGTGGCCTTGCTCATTCGCCGCGGCGCGACTGATGATCCGACCAAGGGTGCGCTCTGGTACCACGCCGACTCGGTTTCGCCCTATTGGGCCAAGGTTTTCAAACGGTACAAGAAAATCGGCCGTCACATCTTCTATGTAAAAGATACGAACAAGCGCAAGTC
>JBFIEJ010000006.1:0-29771 GCA_041603475.1 Candidatus Nitrosopumilus sp.
CTTAAAGCACCTGTTGGTGAAAGTGCAGCTGATGTAATTGTTGTGTTAAGAAGAATGCTTGATCTTTATGCCAATATACGCCCCGCAAAATCATATCCGCACATGCCTGCATTGCGTGATGATATTGATATGGTTATAGTTCGAGAAAACACTGAGGATCTTTATACTGGTAAAGAATTCAGTGTGGGTTCTGCAGCTGTTGCATTGAGAATAATCTCCGAGGATGCATCAAAAAGAATTGCAAAATATGCTTTTGAAACTGCAAAACAACGTGATTCTATGAGAAAAGTAACATGTGTTCACAAATCTAATGTGATGAGGGTTACAGACGGGTTATTTGCTAAAGCCTGTGGTGAAGTTGCCAAAGATTATCCTGATATTTTATTTGAAGAGATGTATGTTGATGCATGTGCTATGAACTTAATTCGTCAACCAGAACAATTTGATGTAGTTGTAACGACTAATTTGTTTGGTGATATTTTGTCTGATGAATCCTCCCAAGTCGTTGGCGGATTGGGAATGGCACCAGCTGCTAACATTGGAGATAGTTTTGCATTGTTTGAACCAGTTCATGGTGCTGCATTTGATATTGCAGGACAAAACATTGCAAATCCTTCATCATTTTTACTTTCAATTAAAATGATGCTTGATTGGTTAGGCTCAAAGAACAATGATTCAAAATGCTTTGAAGTGAGTGAAAAGTTAGAATCTACAATATTTGATTTAGTAAAATCAGGTATTAAAACTAAGGATATTGGTGGAAATATGAGCACATCAGAATTTACAAAAAAAATTACTGATAACCTGTAATTTTTTATTTTTTATTCTCGTAAAACTTAAGTTCAAAGATTTTCTTAAAAAAATAATGTCTTCAAAAGATACTGATGTAATTGATACTATTAGCAAAAAATACTTTTCAGAAATTGAACATTGGGTACCACATTTCCAACAGACTATGTTTGATTTACAAAATGAGGTTTACAAATCATGGAAAAATATCATCAATGCAAATATTTCACTACATAAAGAATTTCTAGAGAAATCTGGATTACATTATCCAGATTCAGCCAAATCAATCTTTGAAAGTATGAGTGAGGAGACCATCAAGTTTAGAGAACTATATCATAAAACTACTGTTTCATCCATTGAATCAGGGAAAAAAAGTATCAAAACATGGAATGATAATTCTGATTCCTTTTTGGATTTGAATCGAAAAATTATGAACTATTGGCTATCTGCATTTTATCCACAATGACTCAATTCTGTTTTTTAAAATATCTTTTTTCCTAAGAAATTTTTTCAATGTATTGCTCGTGAATTCGTTTTTGATTTTGTACTATCCATAAAAATGCCTCATAGTTTGCATCCATGGATACTGATGATTTTTTTTCTTAAACTATTCAAAGTGAAAAAAATTTGATACACTATTTTCTTTTTTTAATGTCTGATGTTGGAGGATTCAGAGACCAGAAAAACATTGCCAAGCCTACCGGTATCATAATTAACACTGCTGCAATTATTGAAATGGTATAAAATCCTGGATCTAATCCTGGAATTAATGGTCCTGGAAATACTGCATATAACCACAAAAATGCTACAAAAATTAAAACAACCTTGTTCTTTTTGACAAGTTTCTTCCAACCTAGTCTGCGTTTGTAAATGTAGCAATCCTTGCATCTAGTTCTGTCATCAATCATACAAGATGTACAACAAGTCTTCTCGCAAAAGTAGCACACTCTATCCCCAAATGATGATCCACAATAATCACACTTGAACACTATTCTAGATTGGAACTTCTTTGAATTTATCTATTAGTGATTACTAATTTTTATTAATCTCGCTCTTTCCTTATTGTGTATGGTAGTATGCTGCATTTGTAAGATAGCCACTGCATCTCTGAAAATCACTGATGGTAATCCAAAATACAAGGGAAAGCCAATCTGTAAGGAATGTCAGGGATATCGTAAGCTCCTAAAGGAAACAAAATAGAATTATTCTTTAGTTTTATTCTTCTCTGCCCATTGCTCATACATTTTGATTAATTCATCCACATCTTTGCCATCTTCAGAATATGTCAAAATTACTCCAAATGTTCCCTTTTTGTCATGTCCTCTGGCAAAATAACCCCAAAAGGTATCTGGTAATTTCTGGAAACTATTTGAATCATGAGAAACTCCAATCAGATTATTTCCAATAACTTCTACCACTTTTTTTGCATCATCTTGTTCAATCATAGTATGACATATTCGTATTACAATAAAAATCTGGATGACTAGGGACTAAGTCTATCAGGATCTCTTGGGTATAACACCACTTCACGAACATTATCAATTCCAATTAGGGTAGTCATCAATCTGTCTAATCCCATTCCCCAACCTGAATGAGGTGGCATTCCCCAATCAAATGTCTTGAGATGATCAGTGAATTGAGAAGGATCCAACCCTTGTTCTTTGAGTCTTTCTTTTAGCATTTCAGGATTGTGAAGTCTGGTTCCTCCAGACGATAATTCCAGATATCCAAACTGTAAATCAAATGAACGTGATAATGTTGCATCTTCGTCTTTTTCTCTAATGTAAAATGGTTTTAGTTTCATAGGCCAATCAGTCAAAAAGAAAAATCCTGGATGATTCTTTCCAATGATTCTAAGATGCGCATCCTGCAAGTCATCTCCAAATTCTATTTCTTCTCCTTCTTTTTTTAACTCCTCTACGCATTGACTATATGTTACTCTCTCAAATGGTGATTTTGGAATCTCAATTTTGTGTTCAATTATTTCTTGCTCTTTTTTACAATTCTCAGATGTAAACTTGTAAACCTCCATAACAAGTGATTCTAAAACATCCATGACGTCGTTGTAATCCATAAATGCAGCCTCAATGTCAATACTTGTAAACTCACTGAGGTGTCTTCCTGTGTGAGAGTTTTCTGCTCTGTAAAAATTTGAAATCTCAAATACTCTTTCTAATCCTATGGTCATTTGCTCTTTGTATAGTTGTGGACTTTGAGCAAGGTATGCTTTCTTTCCAAAATAATCCAATGAAAAAAGATTTGCTCCTCCTTCACTTGCACTACCAATAATTTTAGGTGTTGTAATCTCTATGAATTTTTTCTCTGCTAATGTTTTTCGTAAAATTTGTAACACATGGTGTCTTAGCTTAAAGATTGAGGCAGTCTTTTGATTTCGCATATCTAGTGCTCTGTGATTGAGTCTTGTGTCGATATTGCTCTCTAGTCTTCCGATAGGATCAACTGGTAATGGATGAATTGCCTTTCCGAGGACTTCAATCTCATCAGCCTTTATCTCAAATGCAAAATCTCTTGCTTTAGTTTCTTGAACTATTCCCTTTACACTGACAACACTTTGACGATTAATCTCACCTAAATTATCATTTAACTCCCCTTTGACAATTACTTGTGAAATTCCTGACACATCACGTAATGTGATAAATGACATCTTTCCTAATTTTCTAAGATCCTCAATCCATCCGCCCAAAGTTACTTGCTTTCCAATCAAGTCTGCAGTTAATTCAGAAATATCGTGAGTTTTTACAAAAACCATTCTTCCAACCTATCTTTTATCCTCAAATTCTATCTCAATGTCAAGGTTTCGGGCATTTTTTACAATTTGTACAACCTTTTCCGTATCTATGGGAAATCTGGGTGTCCATTTACCTGAAACAACGGCTTTTGTCTTTTGGACTCCTCCAGGCGCCCACACTGAATTAATTGATAAGATTTTTGTTGGAAAGAACAAATCTTCGATGAATTTTTTGTCAGTCTCATCTGCTTCGACAAGCCAGATTTTGCCCTTAAATTGTTCTTGGAGTGTTCTGTAAATGGTTCTACTCTGTCTGATAATCATAATGTCGTTTTTTGCAAGAGACAACACAAAATTTCCATCAAATTCTTTGCATGAATATAGACTAAAATTTTCTATTTCATTATTTGATTTTGCAATGTTTGCAAGAATGATTGATGCATCAACATCGGCCTTTGTGATTGTGCCTGAATCTACTTTTCCCTCACATTGAGGACATAGAACGGCATTTTTTGCATCAAAGCCACAAATTGGAAGTTTCATTTGAATCGACTTTTTTATTTCTAATAATGTTGTTTATATCCCTTAGTGCAAAATAGAAATTCTAGTTTGGATCTAAGACAAGTATGACTATTCTAAATGTTAATGGACTATCATCTAGATATTCTACATCACAGGGATCTGTATATGCAGTTGATGATGCATCATTCTCATTAAAAGACGGTGAGTCAATAGGAATTGCAGGAGAGAGTGCATGCGGTAAAAGCACACTTGGTCTTTCAATAATTCGAATGCTCTTAGGGGGAAAAAGTACTGGCCAAATACTGTTTGATGGAAAGTCTATTTTGGATATGGATGAATCAGAATTTAATTCTGAATATAGATGGAAAAAAATTTCTATGGTCTTTCAGGGCGCAATGAATTCTCTAGATCCTGTTTTTACAATTAATGAACAGTTTGTTGAAATTCTAAAACAACACAACTTTGAAGGAGAATCAAAAAAAATCATTTCTGATGCAATGCATTCTGTAAGCTTGGATGAATCTATTCTTAAAAAATACCCTCATGAATTAAGTGGCGGTATGAAACAACGAGTAGTCATTGCTATGGCTTTACTCTTAAAGCCAAAATTTGTAATTGCTGATGAACCTACTACTGCACTAGATGTTTTGATACAGGCCCAAATAATCAATTTGCTCAAATCCCTCAAAAAAACTGGAATGTCCTTTATGCTAATTACGCATGATTTAGCAGTACTATCTGAAATTGCCGATAAGATAGGAATAATGTATGGTGGACAGATTATTGAATTTGGGTCATCTGAGGAAATTTACAAAAATCCAAAACACCCATACACTAAAGCATTGTTAGAATCAATTCCTACTCTCAAAGGAAACACTCCAAAATATATCAAAGGCATTCCTCCAAGTTTGCTTGATTCCCCAACTGAATGTAGATTTATTTCTCGTTGCCCTCTGGCAATTGAAAAATGTAAGACTATTCCACCTCCATTAAAGACTGAAACTGGATATGTTCGATGTTGGCTGTATGAATAACTATTTTATTTTGTATTGAGATATTCTTCATCAATTTTCTGTAAATATATTTCCTGAATTTTTGTAATCTCTCTTTCAGTTGTGTTCCTGCAAATCATTTTTAAATATTTTATTAGTTCTAAATCTTTTTGAGTTTTTTCAAACAATTCAATCTTCTTAAAAGATTCCTGTTCAAATTTCATAATGTCTTTTAACTCCTTGCTGATCTCTTCTATCTTCATTGTTTCATAATTTTTTGAATTTGATTTTCTAAAACTGATATCATCAATTAACCTCTCCATTTCATCTGATTCTTTCATAGTTATTGTGAAATGTGGTTACTCAAATAAGTTAATTTTGTATGTTCTTTTTATGCTCTAAAATATGCTTCAGTCCATCTGTCATGCTTAGTGAATCCAAATCAATTTCACAATATGGGCATTTCAAAATAGTTTCAGTTAATCAGAATATTTTTTGACAATTGGAAGACAGGAATCAATAATTCTTAGCACCTCAGATCTTATCACTTTTTTATCAATTGAAATCCAAACTCTTAATTTTTTTATTGCAAATGAAATGGTCTGAACTTTCTTCCTTTCTTCCCAAACAAATTCTATCTCTCCTAAATTTTTATCAAAAAATCCTTCCAAATCTGTCTTCATGGCAATATGGGAAAACTGGTACTGTGTGTTTTTTTCATCCAATAGTGGAAGCAAGTCTTCTCTTCTTTTGTAGGCTAACAACTCTCCACTCTCACCAATTACGCCTACAAATCGGATAAATGGGCTAATTGCTGCAATAGGATTACAGATATCCTGACATTCTTTTTTGTTCAATTGAATTTGTTGTAAAAGATGATATTTTAATGGTTGTGGTGATTTTGAATTCTAGATTTAATTAAATAATGCATGAAAATAGCTTGATTAGTGGATTTTACTGACCTATTTCCATTTGCTCCAGAAGTAGGTTATCTGAGTTTATCACTAGTTAATTTCTTCGGGTCTTTAATTCCATTTGTACCATTGCCTGGATTCTTGTTACTTGCAACAATGGCAGTAGGTGATACATTTGATCTTCATGTTTTAGCTCTTCTTTCTGCAATCACTGCAACTGCTGCTAAACAAATAATCTTCTATGTAAGCTATGGAGGACGTAAGATTATTAATGAAAAAACTAGAAAAAGAATGCGACCGTTTGAGAGATTAGTGAAAAGATATGGTGCAGGAGCTGCCTTTTTTGCTGCAGCTACTCCAATTCCAGATGATTTAGTCTATGTTCCTTTAGGTCTTGCCAAATACAATCCAAAGAGATTTTTTATTGCAACGTTAACTGGAAAAATAGTTCTAAGCTATGTGATAGTTTTTGCCTCACACTATCTAGGTCTTTCACTAGTGGAGCCTTTTCTTGAAAACATTGATGATGCAACTCCTATTTACATTGGAATAATTATTTTTGGTGCGGCGATGACTGCAGTAATTGTTTTATTATTGAGACTAGATTGGCAAAGAATTCTTGGTAAATTTGCACCATGGACTTTGGATGAAAATAACGATGATCAATCGTAGTTTATTTTAAAGTTCCACAACTTTTCAGTTGCCTCTTTAATTCCAATCCTAGGTGATGAAAATATTTTCTTTGGTTTAATTCCTTCTGCAATATGTAGTCTAGGGCTTTTAGTTAAGTCAATTCCGTAATGCTCTTTGGAAATCTCTAGGGCTTGAGTTAATTTAGCAGGTCCGTTTACAAGGTTTTTTAAATCACTAATTTTTCTATTTGAAACCATTTTTCTAATTCCTTTTTGAGGTTCTATGGCACGAATGAGTACTGCACCTGCCGCCTTTTTGGGTGTTTTGGCTACAACATTAAAACAATAATGCATCCCATATGTGAAATATACATAGGCAATTCCAACATCTCCGAACATTACCTTGTTTCTATCTGTAATTTTTCTATATGCATGACTGGCCGGATCATCATTATGTCTATATGCTTCAGTTTCAATAATTATTCCTGAAAGTTCTGTGTTGCCAATCTTTCTTATGATTTTTTTTCCAAGAAGATTTTTTGCAACCTTTACCGTATCTTGAGAATAAAATTCTCTAGGAAGAATACTCAATGTCTATGGTAACTTGTTTGTTGTTTTTTAATTCTGTGATTAAATCAAATAGTTTCACAATGTCTTTGTTTAAGACTTCAATTAGTTGTTGGTTGTAGATAGTTGCTGCTGGATGAACTGTAAGAAAATATAATTGGCCGTCTTTGCGTACTAATTTGCCTCTATATTTTGTAATTTCTGAGCCTCCTAATATTGAGTTAAATGCTGTATTTCCTAAAATACAAATGATTTTTGGATTGATAATTGATATTTCTTCTTTAAGATAGTCTTTACAGGTGTCTCTTTCATTGGTATTTGGAACTCTATTATTTGGAGGTCTGCATTTTACTACATTTGTAATGTATACTTGATCTCTGGAAATCCCTGCTTCTTCTAGTGCCGCAGATAATTTTTTACCTGCAACTCCAATAAATGGTTCCCCGTTTTTATCTTCGTTTCTTCCAGGGGCTTCACCTACAAAAATTACATCTGATTTAAAATTCCCTTTACCTGGAACTGAATTTGTTCTTGTCTTGCAAAGATCACATTTTATGCATTTGATTACATTTTGTTTGATTAATTCTAATTTTTGACTCATTCTTTAATTCACACTCTTCACTGTTGCAGTTCCTCTAATTGTTGGTCCGCCATTTCCCATAATCATTGATTGCATTGGATCTCCTTTTCCACAATTAGTGATGGGTCTGACCGTAAAGTCATTACCGCAAGCATCAATTGATTCAAAAAATTCTGGTGCTGTTCCCAACACAATAACGTCCCTTTGCAAGTCCTGGATCATCCCATTTTCGATTTTTTGTGCGTATTGACACGATATGCTCCAATTGTATCTGTTCATGTCAATTGAAGGGATTTTCATATTTGAGATAAGATATCCGTCCTTGACCTCTTTTACCATTTCATCTACATTCCAGTCTCCGTTTCCAATACATGTGCAAGCCATTCTAATTAATGGCATAAATCGATAGTTTGTAGCTCGCATATTTCCAGTAGGTGCTGCATTGAATACATGTGCAGTCTCTCTGTTTTGCATGTGATTTTTTAAGACTCCTTTTTCCACTAGTGTTGTTTTCTTTGTTTCTACTCCTTCATCATCAAAATAATACCAGCCTAAACTATCTTTGATAGTGGGATCATCAAAGACATTTAATTTTTCAGAACCGATTTTTTCTTCAAGTTTTCCTTTCCACCATGCTCCCCCTGCCCATGCCATCTCTTTTCCTAGAACTCTATCTGCCTCAGATGGATGACCTAAAATCTCATGAGTTAGAAGGGAAACAAAATCAGGGTTCATTATCACTGTTGTTTTCTCTTCTTTTACTGGCTTTGCATTAATTAGTAATGATGCTTTTTGGGAAATCTCCTTTGCACTTTTTTGAATTTTATCCCCTTCTGTTAATTGTTCTAATCCTCCTCTCCCCCCTTCTGTAATATTTACTGATTGAGTCAAACCTGATTCATGTGCTGTTGCTATCATGTCTACAACTGTATCTGTATAATTTTGTAAAATTTGTGAACCTTCACTATTTGTAAAGTATTTTGAATTGGTTGTAAACCATGGATTGATTACTGATTTTATAATATTTGGTCTTTGTGAAATAATTTTACTACATTCTAATCCAAGTTTTATTATGTCCTCTATCTCTGGTTTTTTGATTACTGGAAAATCTATTTTTGTTTTTTTAGACGGGTTTGGAAATAAATTGATTTTATTTTTATTTTTAGAGTTGTAAGATGAATTTTTAATTGATTTGTTAATCGCTTCTTTTAGCTGATCAAATGATTCTGGATTTGAAATTGAACAAAAACTCCAAGCACCATCTTTTATCAGTCTAATTCCTATGCCTGAATCTACATTTGTCTTTACATGCTCGATCTCAGAATTCTCAATTGATACTGATTTTCTTTCTTGGTGTTCTGCTCTTGCATCACAATACTGTGCTCCTGATTCTTGTGCGTATTTTATGGCTTTATCGGCAAAATCTTGTAAGATATCCATAATTGATGAAAATTATGGGTACTCGTAAATCTTGTGAATTCATCTATTAGAGATTGCAGGCATGGTGAAGAAATACTCGTCCTCAAAATCATAGTCTGTTATTCCCTTTTTACGTAAGAATTCAAAATATTCAGTACAATTTTTATAAAATTCCTTATTTTTTGGGATCTCGTCCATATTGTTAATCTCTAAATTTGCATTTTTTTAGGAGAGTGAGTGATTTTAACTCTGAAAGTTTGTTTTCTTTAAGCAGACACTACTGGGGATTTGGTATCCTGATGATTTTTTGGTAGAGTGAATGAAAATGTGGCTCCCTGATTTGGAATACTGGTTACAGAAATTTGTCCTAAATGATTTTCTATAATTCCCTTACAAATTGCTAATCCTAAACCACTACCGCCTTTTTCACGAGTTAGAGTGGCATCTACTTGATAGAATTTCTTGAAAAGATCTTTTTGTTTTTCCAATGGGATTCCAATTCCGTTATCTTTGATGCTAATTTTGATGTCAGTTGGTGTTTCCTCCATCACCAATTCTATTTTTCCTGAATCCGGACTTACTGCAGTTAAACTGTTTTTAATTAAATTTGTAATTACCTGTCGTATCCTTTCTGGATCGTGAAATATTTGAAGATCTTTTGTATTTGTTGAAAATTCTATATTTGATTTATCTATTTCTGGTTTTAGTACTTCTATAGATTTTTTAATTGTCTCGTTGATGTTGATGTTTTCTTTTTTCATTCGTAATTGTCCTAATTCTAATTTTTGGGCATCAAGTAAATCTGAAATAATTGATAATAGTGTCTCTGAACTTGATTTTATAATTTCAATTCTTTCTTTTTGTTTGTCTGTAAGTTTTCCCAAATGTTCTCCTAGAAGAATGTCAGAATATCCTTTAATTGGAACTAGCGGTGTTTTTAACTCATGAGTGATCATTGCTAAAAACTCATCTTTTGCAATATCATTTTTCTTTGCATCTTCGTCTTTCTCTTTGATTGTGTTTGACATGATGTTAAAATTATCAACCAGTTCACCGACTTCGTCAGTTCCTGAATATTGAATTTTCTCGCCATATACCCCTTCTTTGACTTTGGATAATGCTTTGGTTATGGATTCCAAAGGCAAAAATGATTTTCTAATGATGACTAAAACAATAAAGAATACTGCAAT
Source organism: Candidatus Nitrosopumilus sp. (assembly GCA_041603475.1). Taxonomy (GTDB): domain Archaea; phylum Thermoproteota; class Nitrososphaeria; order Nitrososphaerales; family Nitrosopumilaceae; genus Nitrosopumilus. Next base: position 10,355 of record JBFIEJ010000006.1, read on the forward strand.
ATCTACAGCAAGTAAGATTTGAATTATGAATTGATTTTCATTACCTTTTTTGGTAATTTCATTATTCCATGATTCTAATAATATGTCAATTTCATTAAACAAGATATTTTTTTCATCATCCATTTTCTCTTTAGCTACGCGAAATTCTGGTGATAGCAATGCACGTTCTTCTAAAATATTGATTTTGACTTTCATAGCTTCCCAGAGTGGATCTATTTTTCTTAATGCCTCTGAATTTTCTCTGGGTATTGACTCTAATTGTTCATGACTTATTTCTAAACTATCTGAACTCAAATCATCTGTAGGGATTTGTAATAGTTTTCTAATACCTATTTCAAATTCCAAGTTTTTTTGTCTTAATGTTTCTTGTGAGTTTTCTCCTTCGCCAATAGAAATTAACAAAGTCTGTTGACCTATTACTTTTGCAATCTCTGCCAAATTCTTTGCTATCTGTTTGTGAGCATTATAATTTCTATCAAGTCCTTCAAACTCATTAATCATTTGATTTGTAAGTAAAATTAATTCTTGATTCTTTTGTAATACATAATTTACAGCTTCAGTTGCTTCTGTATCAAATATTGAAGTATCTTTTACTTGAATTGTTTTTGATTTATAATTCTCCCATGATTCAGAAACTTTATTGAAATTAGGTGTTAATGATTGTGGAATTTTTTCTAGCTTCTGACCTTTTATTTCTCCACCGTCTTTGATTTTTATTAATGTATTCTGAATTTCATTTATCTCTTTTTGGAATTTATTTTCATCTTCAGTGTTGCCACTTGCAATTGAAGTAGCTAATGATGAAATTAATTCTGATTTTACTTTAACATCTCCTGCTCGAATAATTGAATAAGATTGTGAAATGTCTAAATTATCATCTTGATATAATAATAACAAGTTAAATGCTGCAACTAGAATTAACACTGCAATCAAAAGATATGCCTTTGTGACTATCTTCATATCGAAAATCACCTACCATAGAGTATAAAAATAATGGTTAAATTTCGTTTAATGTACTACAACATGTCTGACGATTTTATCACTATGGCAACAAAAGAAATTTTGGATGACGTTTTGGGAATTGAACAAATCTACAAAACTTGTTCATCTGATGATGATATTTTCAATAAATCCAGTAAATTTCAGGTTCACACTCATAAAATTAAAGGCTTGGCACCAATGATGGGTAAAGAACAACTTGGGGCTTTATCTTCATTATTGGATGGCATCATGAAAAAAGCCAATGATGGAAAAAAATTTCCTGGAATATTTGATATTTTGCAACAAACAATTTTTGATATGAAAAAATCACTTGAAGAGCCTAACTATGACTTAACTTTGGTTACTAGTAATATTAAGAAAAATCTGTCTGATGTTGACTAAATATTTTTTATATAGACAATTAGTTACTAGTTGATGGCCAATATTCTAATTGCTGATGATTCAGACGCAATTAGGTTAGTTTTAAAAGATATTTTGTCAATTGGTGATCATACTGTTGTTTCAGAAGCTACTGATGGGGCAGAAGCTGTAGATTTTTATCAAAAACATAATCCTGACGTCCTCCTTCTTGATTTGGCAATGCCTCAAAAAGATGGTTTGACTGTTGTAAAAGAGGTGATGGAATATGATCCTAAAGCAAAAATTATTCTAATTACTGCAAGTGATGATCAAAAAACCATCCAGTCTTGCTTGCAACATGGTGCACTATCGTACGTATCCAAACCTTTTGATTTTAATGCCGTCTTAAAATCAATAACTGATATTTTAACAAAGTAATTTAGGGTAATAATTTATAAGAAAATGTGATTATATTTGTCAAAAATCGTTGCTGATACAAGTGTGATAATTAATGGCCAATTAATTGTTCAAATAGAGAATGGAACAATAAGGGATTCAGAAATAATAATCCCCCAGGCAGTTTTTGATGAGCTTCAATCTCAGGCATCTAATAATAAAGAACAAGGCTTTGTTGGATTAGAAAAAATAAAAAAATTACAAACACTATCTGGAAGTTTTGGTATTGAAATAGTTTTGAAGGGAACTCATCCTTCTAATGATGATATCAAACTTGCTGCTAGTGGTAGAATTGATGGGTTGATTATTGATTTGGCAAAACAACTTAACGCTGTTCTGTATACCTCTGATCACGTACAGCATTTAGTTGCACAGGCTCAAGGTGTAGAATCATCATTTCTTAAATCCATTGTTAAAAACGAACAATTGGAATTTCTAAAGTTTTTTGATTCTGAAACTATGAGTGTGCACCTAAAAGAAAACCAGCCTCCGCTTGCTAAAAAGGGGAAACCTGGAAATTTTATCCTGACAAAACTCGATGACTCTCTTCTTTCTAAAAGTTATTTGGAGATGATTTCTTCACAAATACTGGACGTAGCAAATATCTCTGATTCAAGTACTATAGAAATATCAAAAACTGGAGCATCTGTAATTCAACATGAAGATTACAGAATTGCTATAACTCACCCACCATTTTCTGAGGCTTTTGAAATAACTATAGTTCACCCAATTGTAAAACTGTCATTAGATGATTATGATATTTCTGATGAATTAATGAAACGCTTTTCATCTAGTGCTGAAGGGATTGTGATTTCAGGTTCTCCTGGATCTGGTAAAAGTACACTTGCATCTGGTCTGGCAAACTATTATCATGATCAAGGAAAAATAGTTAAAACATTTGAATCCCCACGTGACTTGCAAGTTAATTCAGGAATTACTCAATATAGTAAATTAGAAGGAAGCTTTGATAACACTGCTGACATTTTATTACTAGTTCGTCCAGACTATACAATTTTTGATGAGGTAAGAAGAAGAGAAGATTTTAGAACATTTGCTGATTTGAGACTAACTGGAGTCGGTATGGTTGGGGTAGTGCATGCAAATTCTCCATTAGATGCAATTCAACGCTTTATTGGAAAAATTGAATTGGGTATAATTCCGAATATTTTGGATACTGTAGTTTTTGTAAAAGACGGGAGAATTGAAAAAGTCTATGATTTGGAATTAAAGGTCAAGGTTCCTTCAGGCATGACTGAATCTGATCTGGCACGTCCTGTAATTGAAATTAGAAATTTTGCTGATAAAGAATTAGAACATGAAATTTACACATTTGGAGAAGAGAATGTCATTGTTCCAGTTGGAAAAAATGTTAAAAAAATTGGAATTGAAAAACTTGCAGAAGATAAAATTCGTGAAGTCTTTAAGAAATATGATCCTCAAGTAAAAGTTGAAATTTTATCTGATAATAGAGCCAAGGTTATGGTTGATGAACAATACATGGCATCAATTATTGGAAAAGGAGGCTCTAACATTAATGAGATTGAAAAATTTCTACAAATCCATATTGATGTTGTTGAAAAAAACACTGATTATTCCTCAAAATCTTCTCATGATTTGCCTTTTACTTTTTCAGAATCCAAAACTTCTTTACTTTTAACAGTTGATAGAGAATTCTCTTCAATGTATGCTGATGTATATGTTAATGATAAATTTGTTACATCTGTACGTATTGGAAAGAAAGGCCAGATTAAGATACCAAAACGATCAGACATTGCACGAAACTTGATGAAACTTGCATCTTCGCAAAACGAAATTCAACTATTCCTTAAAGATTTTTAAAATTTTCAATAATTTTTGGGTTTGCCTTTAGAAATGTAATGAACTTTCTTAATTGCTTAATTGTTTTTGGATTAAGATGATGCTCAATTCCTTCTGTATCTTGATTTGCAGTATCATACCCAATTCCTAATATCTCGAAAAATTCTAAAAGAATGCCATGTTTTTGTCTAATGCCTTCTGCAATTTCTATTCCCTTGTCTGTTAGATTAATTCCGTGATATTTTTCATATTCTAAATAACCATTTTCATCTAATCTCTGAAGCATTTTAGTTACACTTGGCGCACTTACATTCATGTATCTTGAAATATCCAAAGTAGTTGCATAACCTTTGAGTTCAACTAATTCTGATATTATCTCCAAGTAGTCCTCCATTCTAGTACTAGATTTGTTTCTCTCCGACTTGTGTGCAGCTTTTATGGAGTCTAATCTCTTGGAATTTTTTGATTTCATCTAATCTTTGTAACTACAACAAAGCTAGTATAATTGAGTGTCTCTTGGTTACTCTTTGTTGACTTGAGAGTGATGCTAGTTGATCTTTGAATCTTAACTATTTTTTTCTAAAGTACTAACTGGAATGGTTGACCCCCTAAAGGAACGACTTGAAAAACTAAGAAAAATTTCAAATTCGGCCCATCGAAGAGCTAATTTGTATACTGATATTGCTAAAATTGGAACTTCTCATTCGGGAGGTTCCTTAGGCGCTTTACAGAAAGCACCTGCGCCTGGAAAAAAACTTCAAAAAATTGGATTTTTGATGTTATGGGTTCCTGAACCTACTGGAGTTACTTGTGCCATTGGAGGTCCTCTAATTTTGGCAGGCAGATATCTTGACAAAAAGTATAATGGCTCTACCATTCATGATGTTGGCCACCAAACCAAAAGTAATATTTCAGCAATTAGTGATTTTAAGAATTCTGTGATGTAACACTCTTGGTTTTTAATAGGAATAAGATAATTTAGCATATGACCACTCGTGCTCAGGCCTTAATTCCAATTACTATAGCAGCTGTGATTATTGGAGTAGTTGGATTGTTGTCTATTCCAAGTGAGAGTAAACTAGAATCAGTTGAATTTCCTAGAGGAACAATCCTCGTTGATGACATTCCCATAGAAGTACAAATTGCCGATACTGAACCTAGACGTATTCGTGGATTGATGTTTCAAGATCAATTGCCATATGATCAGGGAATGATCTTTGTATTTGATCAACCCGGACTTTATTCGTTGTGGATGTTAAATATGCAATTTCCTTTAGATATGATTTGGTTTGATGAGAATGGTAAAGTTGTACATATTGAAACAAACGTTCCGCCTTGCAAGGCAGCACTTGAGATTGCAACCTGTCAAAGTGTAGTTCCTGACGATGAGGCAGTTTATGTTTTAGAGGTAACCACTGGATTTGTTGAACAAAATAATATTACAAAAGATTCTATTTTAGAAATTATTTCAATTTAGAATTCCAAAACCTTATGTTATGATATCTTGATGAGACACTATGAATAAATTTTTAATAATTCCTCTTTTAATTGGGATTAGTATTATTTTTTCAGCCTTTCTGGTTTTCTCCAATGATGATACTCCATTAGAGACAAGGCCTATCTATGATTTGGGATTTACATATTACGATGTTGAAAAACTAAAACAAAAATTATCTACAGAAAATTTTTTCATGTCTACTCCAACTGCAATTACTGATCATACAATAAACCAATACTGTTCATATGCTGATGATGAGGAAAACATAGACTACTGTACTACAACTGCCATCGTTCTGGCTGACGGTAATACTCTGGGTAATATCAATATGGGTGGTACTACTGATAGTCCTATCATGGCATTGGCAATCATTGATTCATCTCCCTTTATTGATTCGAGAGAAAATGAGATTCATTTTGTGTTTAAAACTATGGTTGAAACATTAGTATGTGAATGCTGGGAAGAAAAGCAGCCTGGTGGCTTTGAGTCAATCTCATCTTGGTTGAGCACTGCTCAGACATATTATCTAGAGTCTGAAAAAACTACTATGACATCAACAATTGATGGTCTTGCAGAGAAGGAATTGATTTTAGAGATAACAAAGTTAGGCGAGTCTTACGTTTGGACTCTAATTATTGTCAAGTAGTCTAATTATATACAACAAACTTGTTTGATTGGCGATTACGATGATTGATCAACTATGGCTAATTCTTTTAGGATTTGCAGCGGGTATTCTGGGTTCTATGATTGGACTTGGTGGTGGAATTGTTGTAGTTCCTATATTGACATTTCTGGGATTTTCTCCTACTGCTGCTGCAAGCAATAGTCTTTTTGCAGCATTAAGTAATGCTATCGCATCTACAATTTCATACACTAGACAAAAGAGAATTGTTTTCTCTCTAGGATTGAAGCTTGGATTGATTTCAATCCCTGGAACTATCTTAGGTGCATTAATTTCATCAAGTGTAACTCCTGATATTTTTAAAGTACTATTTGGGTTAGTAATGATATCTTCTGCTGTTTACATATTTTTACGAAAAAAAATTGAATCCAAAGAAAAATCTCTTTCAATACAAATGATGATTTTTGCAATAGGTGCAAGTTTTTTTGCCGGAATCATTTCTGCATTTTTTGGAATAGGTGGCGGAATAATTTTTGTTCCTTTGATGGTTGTAGGAATGGGGATGACTATGAAAAAGGCAGCCCCTACATCACAATTAATTTTGTTGTTTTCATCACTGTCTGGAGTTTTAGCTCATAGCTTTTTAGGACATCCTGATTTTATACAAGCTGGATTTTTAGCTATTGGTTCTTTCTTTGGTGGTTTGGTTGGTGCAAGACTTTCTTTGGATGTCAAAGAAAGATACTTGCAAATTATAGTTACCATAGTAATTTTAATTGCTGCTGGAAAATTGTTTCTTGATTCCTTTGGAGGAAATTTTTTCTGAAATAGCCTCGTTTTTTGAAATGAACTTTTATACTAATTTTACAATACAAACTGTTCGTTAAGACTTTAGTTTTGACGGCTGGGGAGACTAGTCGGCTCCCCTGTATTACTCTACCGTCCAAGGTTTGAAATTAGTTTTATCTGGGTGGCTCTTTTTTAATTCTGTAGATGTTTTTCTTTGAGATGACAATTGTTTCTCCTTCCTGATTTGTTCCTTCATAATCAATAGATATTTTTCCAAATTCATTATCAATGTCATCTTTTTGTGAAACTGTAAATTTTAATTTTAAAACTTGATCTGTTAATAGTGGTTTTAGAAATCTTGTGTTTCTATTTTTCCATTCGGGATCTCCATCTGTACCAAGAAAAACTAAATGGTTTCCATAAATCTGGCTCAATCTTGTAAATTCTCCTTCCATTCTAGATAAAATTGCTCTACCCGAGACTAGTTGTTGTTTGTCTTTTTGTTTATCTTCTAGGAATGCATTTCTTACCCTGGAAAAATTGAGATATTCTTCTAACTCCTTTTCTGAAATACTACATGTGGAAAAAAATGAATCTCCAACTTTTAGTTCTGAAAATTTTTTCATTATTATCTTGATTCATCAACACAGAATGTGACTTCTGATGATGAAGCAGCACTATCTGATACTAGGAAATTTAGTGCATCTGCAATTCTTTGATTGTTTGGCTCTGCTCCTGTAACAGTACCTGGAAATATTGTAAATAATCTAATTTTAGAACTTAGAACATCGCTTAATTCTTGATTTACTGTTGTTGTAAATGGTCTTAGTGCTCCTCTGAAAACTTCTACTTGTGCTCTTTGTGTGCCTGTTACTTTACGTCCGATTGGTAAATCTGGACCAATAATCATAATTGCTCCTTTGGCATCTTTGTAAAGTCTGGGATCCTTGTCGCCTCCTGGTACAAAATAATCTAATGCTCTTTGAGCAACTGTTGCAGGAGTTGTAATGAATTTTGCTGTAAGTTCCTCCCATTCTGACCTTGTTTGCTCGGTTAATTTTGATATTTCAGGTAGTTTTCCAGTAATGTGAATTACTGCTAATATCTCGCCTATGTTGGTTTTGGCTGTATTTAGCCATCTTGCTACCTCGTCTGGATTTTTAATATCAACTATATGTGCATGACATTTACTACTAATTTGCTCTTGGAGTTCTTTTGGAGTTGATTGTGAAATGAAACATGCAACCTTTCCTCCGTTCTTCTCCACATGTTGTGCTAAAAATTCAACTCTGTCTGCATCTGCCTTGTCAGTTGCATCAATTGTAAACACTACGGCTTTTCCACCAAAGTCTGGTTGGTGAACGCCGGGTGTTGTAGTTCCAATATGTGGTTTAACTGGATAGAAGACTCTGTCTCCTGGTATGACTTTGCCGTTTAGAATTTTTGCAATCTCGTCATCACACAAATTAAGAACTGATTCGGCAACTTGACCTTGTGATAGGAATTCTCTGTTTGCAATCATATGTGATGTGTTGTTCTGAACTTTTTCAGCGATTGTTTGTATTTTGTTTAAAAGATTAGTAAATGTCTCAGTTAATTTTGCAACATCTCTTCCGTTTGCAAGTTTTTCTGCAGCTTTTGATATTCCTTCTTTAATGACGCTGTCATCTTCTCCTAAAAGTTCTAATAATTCCTTGTTAGCTTCATCGACTTGTGTTGGATTAAGATCTTCAAAACCACTTACTCTCATAAATTCTGCTGCAGCTTTTGGATAAACTGTTTTGTAAATTCTGTCTGAATGAACAGGTCCTGGATTTGTTGCAATTGATATAATTCCTTTATCAGTTAATTCCCATGACATTGCTTCAGCAAGTCTGTTCTTTGCACCTTGTGATGCAGTATATGGACTTCTAAATCTGTAAGGTCTTTGTTCTAATGGTCTCTCTTCGGTAAAGAATGTTGAAATTGTAATAATTTTTCCTCCTTCTTTCATTACTTTAAGGGCTTGAACAGAACCCCAGAAAGTTCCTGTTAGGTGAATGCCTACAGTACTTTTGAAATCTTCTAGTGGTGCATTTGCAAAACATGTGACAGGTCCTGAAACACCTGCATTATTAATAATATAGTCAATTGTTATGTTGTCATTTTTTAGTGAATCAAACATGTTATTCATTGCTGTCTCATCTGCAACATCTACTCCTGCAAAAATTCTAACCGATGCACCGGAATCTTGTGGGATTTTTGCTTCTAGTTCCTTTGCTGCTTCTTGGAGGGGCTCTTTTCTTCTTCCAAGAATTATTACGCTAGCTCCGTTTTCAACAAATTTTGTAGCTATGGCTTTACCAATACCAGTTCCACTACCTGTAACCAGAGCAATTTTGTCTTTAAATTTCAGCATAGATAAACTGTCAAAACTTTTGTAATATTTAATTCGATTGATCCCATCAAAGAATATTTCTTGATATCTTTATTTGTGGGTCTAGTTCATGATTTTTAATGCATGATTCAGAACCAGACACATTTGTTTATCAGACATGGCCTGAGAAATTTAGTAGTATGTTAAAGGAGATCGGTGTTGATTCAAAATCAAAAGAAATTGGAACCGATGATGTTGAAAAAGGTGATTACTATAGTAGATATTTTGCTCATACAGCTAGAATGATAACAAATAGAGGATGTCTTGATGTCAAGAACTCTAATATCGACGTCATTCAAATTATTCAAAAGGGATAAGAATGCAAGATCCTAATCCAATGCCTTGGGGCGCACTAGACAGATTTCAAGCCCATTTCATAGTACGTAAGGATACTGGTGCTGCTGTTGGTAATTTTGTTGCAAAGACAAAACTAACTACAAAGGGACATTTTGGCTCAAAGACTGTTGAAAAAGTAGAATGGGATGGACCTGGCAGTTTAGCTTCGAAACTAAATGCCGATAGTGAACTTAATGAAAAGATTGCAGCACAATCAGTAAAGGACGCTACAATCTACGTTGAACCAACAGACGGGGCAATTAGAATTAGAGGTAAATGGGATAATCATCTTGCATTTGGTATTTCAAAAGAACTTTTTGAAATTTTTGATAGAATCGCAGGTCACATAAAATCTATCTAAGCTTTCCACCAATCTAGCGCAAGAAAATCTACTTTGTCTTTACCCTTGGGTATTGCTAAAATGAATTGTTTTCTAACAGTCGTTGCCAGTCTTCCAGCAAGAACAATTCCAGTGGATGTAATTGGTTCGTTTCTATTATACACTTGAATTAAAAATGGTGCATGATCAATTCCTGGTCCTTTTTCATAAACTGCAAAATCACATCCAAATTTTATTCCTGGATTGATGATGTATCCCTTATCTCTGAAATTTTTATAGACTAGATATTTTTTTTCAAAATCATGATATTCTTTTTTGCAAATATCTGTCAACTCATCTACTGTTAGCTTTTGTTTTGCTTTTGAGATTGAAATTTTTTTATTTTCAAGAAGGTATAGTCCTTCTATTAGATCTAAAATTAATGGCACGTCAATTTCTTCAGGTTTAGGTTTTGGAATGCCTATGGGTTTGCCATAATACCCTTGACTGAAAAGTTTACGAGAGTCTTCGATATCCCATACGATGATTCTATTTTCTATTAGTTCACTTTTCATTACTTGTGAAATGTGACAAGCGTATATGAATTCTTTATCTCTCTTAAAGTGAAAAATAAAGTAAAAGTGTGAAATGACGTGATTTCTTAAAGACTCAGTGCTAATAATATGAAAGAATCAGATACTCTTTGGCATTTATCTGCCATCTCTTCAATTCCTTCTATTACATCTTTCATCAACATAAGCTCTTTTGTGTTTGTCACTTCGTTTAGAAGTTTTATTGTTGCCTGTCTGTATTTTATGTCAATTTCTCTTTCTATTGTTTGTGTTTCTTGAGCCAATTCAATTGCATTAGCAGTATTAGTATTGAGACTACGAATGATTTCATTTAATTTGTAGACTTCATCTACAACAAGTTCAATCAATTTTGTCAGGTCTTTGTCAAGTTTTGCACTCTTTAGTGTAGTTGGCTTTACATTTGATAGTTTGAATGAAATTCCTGTAATGTAACCTGCAATCTCATCCATTGTATATGCCGTGTTTAGAAGATTTTCTCTGTTCATGATTAATCCTCCAACATCTGCTACTTCACGAGTAATCTTTCTTCTCAGATTTTCTACTTCTTCTTCAATAGTTGAAATCTGCTCTAATGTATTCTTGATTCCTGTTTTGTCTTTTTTCATCATGAGATCTGGAAGTGTTGCTAGTTCTCTGGCGGCATTGAGTATTCTATTTATCTCGTCTTGTAAAACTGCTATAGCCTTTCTTTTTGCTTGAACTTCAAGCTCTCCGCTATACATAACAGAATCCAAAAAATCTTCAGGTAATTTAAATCCTCTATGATTTTAGCTATTTTTTGAGCATGATTACATCAAATTTTTATCATGTGCAACTTTTTTCTGTCCTTTGTAAAGTGACATGACTTCTTCATTTGTTGATGCATCTTCAGCTGCTTTTTCTACTCTAATTTTTCCTGTAAATTTTGGAAATCTCAATGCAAGTCCTGTGTCCTTTCTCATCTCATCTCTTGCTGCTTTGTGAATTGGACTCAAAGTTATTTCAGAAGCTACTACTTCGATAACTAGTTCTGGCTCAAACCACACATCAGCTTCCATCTCACTGTCAATTCTAGGATTTTTCTTAATCGTTACTTTGGGATTCAAAATTTGATATAGTTGATCTAAACTTTCATCTGAAAAACCAGTGCCTACTTTACAAATACTGGTAAATGTATCGGTGTCTTCATCATATGTTGCAAGAAGTAATGTTCCATAGTTGCCTGTTCTTCTTCCTTTACCAAAAAATCCTCCTATGACAACTAGATCTAAACTATCTCCTAACTCGTTTTGGTATTCTCTTTTTAGTTTTAACCAATAACTTCCTCTTGAACCTGCTTGATATGGTTTATCTAGCATTTTTAACATTAATCCTTCACTTCCGGCATTGATACTGTTTTCTAAAAAGTCTTCAATCTCATTTTCATTTTTTACTATTGACATTGGAATATGTTTTGCAAAATCATCTTCTTTAACAATTTTTTCTAATTTTTCCCTTCTCTCAATATAGCTTAATTCTAAACAACTTTTATCATTAGAAAATAAAACATCAAAAAAGTTTACAGTGATTGGGTATTGGGTTACTGCTTTTTCAATCTTGTATTTTCGTCTTCTATGCATTAATTCTTGGAATGGCAAAAATTCTCCTGTGTTTTCATTAATTGCAACTGCTTCAGCTTCCAAAATCACATTATTTGCTTGAATTGCTTTAGGAATTTTTTCTATAATGTCTGGATAATAACTTGAAATGTTTTCCAAACTCCTTGAAAACAAAATTACTTTTTCCCCTTCAATGTGAAGCTGTACTCTTTCCCCATCTAGTTTGTACTCTGCTGCAAATTCTGTACCTAGTTTTTCAATTGCTTCTTGTTCACTTTTGACTCTGTCTGCTAACATTGGTCTAATTGGATTGAATAAAATGATCTCAAATTTTTCTATCCCTTCAAGTCCTTTAAGTGCAATAGTCTCTGCAACTTTTCCTAAATCGCTTGAAACATTATATGCATGCTCTAAAATTTTTCTATTCTCTTTATTTCCTGAAAATGCTATTGCCAATGCATCCATTACGGTATTTTCAGCAATCCCTAATCGTAATGTTCCCAGTAAAATTTTCAAAATAAAACTTGCCTCTAATGGATTGGCATCATTTAGTAGACTTGAAATGTATTTCATCTTCATGTCTTGAGATCTATTCCCTTCTAATTTTGAAATTTTGAATAATGTTTCGTAGACTCTCTCCACTGTAATGTCCTCGACAAGAAATGTTGTTTGTGTTTTTTGTTCTAGAATTATTGATGCTGCATGTCCAAGATCTCCTCCTTTTCTATACTCGTCTTCTATCTTCTTTACTGGAATTCCAGATGACTTTGAAATTGCTCTTATTGCAAGTTTTTCAGCAACTCCTAATTCTATTCCTTCAAAATCTGGTCTGAGTTTTCCTTGTAACAAATAAACAATTTTTGAGATGACATCGTGAGGTGTTTTTTCAAATAATTCTACTAGAATATCTGTAAGCTCTAGTCTTTTCCTAGTTGATTCCATTTTGTAAAAAGAATCAACTAAGAGGGAGAACTCCATTCTAATTCCTAACGTAATCCTGAATAAAAGTCTGAATCTAGATGTATCTGAAGATTGTTGGTCTGTCAGTTTTTGAAAGCTCTGATACTAGTGCAAAATTGAATAACGGGTATTCTTTTTTGTACAACTTCATGAAACTCCATGCGACATCATGTGTTTTGAACTCTGTTCTAATACCATCGATTTTGCTCTTTTTTCCAAAGACATCAAAAACTACTACAGAGTACTGCTTGGGTCGGTTGTGAGGTTTTGCCTTTAGCAGCCATGCAAGAGCAAAGATGAAGACTGCTCCAAGTATTACGTATTCTCCAGCTACTTTGAAAAATGCTAAGATTATCCCGGGAATGGTTTGTCCAAATAAAACGGCTACAAAACTTGAAAAAGAGATCACAGCTAATGCTGTAAAGATGTAAGTCTTCCAATCAAATAATTTTTGAAAAGAATTCATAAGGTAATTTTAGTAAGCTCTTTTTTGATTTAACTATTTCCTATGATTGCAATTATGAAAATGACTAATCAGGATCTTCGTAGTTTTCCTTCTTCTCACCACTGGATGCTGTATCGTCCATTGGTTTCATCTTGGTCTCAAGAATATCCATTCTTGCTCTGTACCCTTCAGCATATTCTAATTCTGAAGGAACTAGTGTTGCTGGGTGAATGAATCCTTGACTTCTAATTGCCATTGCTTTCTTTGTTGCAATTTCTCTGATATAATCCCAATCAGGTGTTGAAAATCCGTCAAATGGTCCGGTTAATTTTCCATTATGCATACTAAATACTAGTGCCTCGACAATTGGTATGCAAAAGTTGATTGTAGCTGCTGAATTTAGTTTTACAGGCATTAATGGCATATTGTGACTACCTCTGGTGTTTCCTGCTACGAAATGTGGATTGTTAAATACACTTCCCACTTCTTCAGTGGCTGGAAAATTCTTTTGTGTTCTTACAATACAAATTGGATCATCTTTTCCCACATATGTTCCTGCAATGTTGTGTAATCTATCAGTTGATGCATCAAGAATTGGTTCTCCATCTTTTGTATATACTGAATCTACTACATATCTTCCAGGATACATTAGTGCTGCTTCAATTGTTGGTTTGTCTTGCCACAATTCCAGTTCTGCGATTTGAGCTTTTTCAACATCCATGATATGGAATTTAACTCCTGCTGCTAGACTTTTGTTAACGATTAATCCTGTATTACTTAGTGCATCTACAAACATTCTGTAAATTGGATAATTGAATGCCCCTGGCTCTGTTTTGTCAGCTGCAAAAACTGTAAATGCTTCATTAGGCCTTTCCTCGAACTCTAACTCGGCAACACCTGGTCCCATTCCTTTTACATTTCCTGAAAAAGAATCTTTTAACAAATCTTGACCTGCGCCGTACAATCCTTCTTCTTTTGCAACTTGGGTTCCTGCCATGAATGCATCCCATGCTAATTTGTGAATCTGTTGGTTGTCAACTCCATGTGTATGTGTCATTACAATGTGGGTGTCGTCACCACAGTATCCGATATAATGATCAATGAGTAAATCTCCAGATTTTTTTACCGTATCTCTAATTGCTTGAATTAATCTATCACTTGGTTTTGTATGACCTCCAACTCCACCAACATCTGCTTTGATAACGGAAACTGTAATTTTCATAATTTCCATTTTTGTCCCTTTGATTTATGTGCTTTTAGCAAAGTTTCCTGATCTGAAATTAATTGAATAATTTTTGATTTTTCTTCAAAAATTCATAACAGTAATAAATGCCCTCTAATACGCTGTTGATATGGCAGACAAACCACACTTGAACCTGATTGTTACAGGTCATATTGATAATGGAAAATCAACAACTATGGGTCATTTCTTGATGGATCTTGGTGTTGTAGATGAAAGAACCATTGCAGCACACGGAGCCGAATCCGAGAAGACCGGAAAAGGTGATACTTTCAAGTATGCATGGGTTATGGATAATATTAAAGACGAAAGAGAGAGAGGAATTACAATTGATCTTGCTTTCCAAAAATTTGAGTCTCCAAAGTACTTCTTTACTTTAATTGACGCACCTGGTCACAGGGACTTTATTAAAAACATGATTACTGGCGCTTCTGAAGCAGATGCCGCTATCTTAGTTCTATCAGCAAAAGAAGGTGAAACTGATACTGCAATTGCTGCAGGCGGTCAAGCAAGAGAACATGCATTCTTGTTAAAGACACTTGGCGTAGGTCAACTAATTGTTGCAATAAACAAGATGGATGCAGTTGAATACAAAGAAGATGCTTTCAATGCGGCCAAAGAGAAAGGTGAAAAATTAGTAAAGTCTGTAGGTTACAAACTAGAAAATGTACCATTCATTCCAGTTTCTGGATGGAAAGGTGACAATTTGGTTAAAAAATCTGAGAACATGGGTTGGTACAAAGGTAAAACACTACTTGAAGCATTTGATGACTTTACAGTAGCAGAAAAACCAGTTGGAAAACCATTACGTGTTCCAATCCAAGACGTTTATACAATTACCGGTGTAGGTACTGTACCTGTAGGTAGAGTAGAAACTGGTGTAATGAAAGCCAATCAAAAAATTGTTGTCATGCCATCTGGTGCACAAGGTGAAATTAAATCAATTGAAACACATCACACAGAAATGCCATCAGCAGAAGCAGGCGATAACATTGGTTTCAACTTGAGAGGTATTGAAAAGAAAGATATCAAGAGAGGCGATGTACTTGGTACCCCTGATGCACCTCCAATGGTTGCAAAAGAATTCAAAGCACAAATTATAGTTATTCACCACCCAACAGCAATTGCACCTGGTTACACTCCAGTTATGCACGCACACACTGCACAAGTTGCAGCAACTGTTACTGAGTTTCTACAAAAGATAAACCCAGCAACTGGTGCAGTTGAAGAAGAAAATCCAAAATTCCTCAAAGTTGGTGATTCTGCAATTGTAAAAATCAGACCGGTGAGACCAACTTGTATAGAAACTTTCCAAGATTTCCCTGAAATGGGTAGATTCGCTCTTAGAGATATGGGTGCAACTATCGCAGCAGGAATTGTAAAGGAAATTACTGAAGAGTACAAACCATAGGCGTATATTTATGACACAAACCGCCCGTGTTAAACTCACCTCTACCAGTCTACCAAAATTAGATGGTGTATGTGGGGAGATAATGGGTATCGGTAAAAAAACTGGTGTTAAAGTTAAAGGTCCAACTCCACTCCCAGTCAAAAAATTACATGTAGCAACTAGAAAATCACCATGTGGTAGTGGAACTGAAACCTATGAAAAATGGGAAATGAAAATGCATAGAAGAATAATCAATATCAACGCTGATGATAAAGCAATCAGACAACTAATGAGATTAAAAATCCCTGATGACGTTTACATTGAACTATCTCTGACATAATCTGGTAGCCTTAAATTATAGAAATTTTGATGATTAACATGGTTGAAGAAAACTTTGATGAAGTAGAAGAAACCCCCGTTGAGACCTTTGATGTAAACTATACATGTCTTAGATGTGGTACTGTAGTTTCAAATACTGAATTATCTCGTCTGCCTGAAATCAAATGTATTTGTGGTTTCAGAGTCTTTACCAAAGCAAGACCTCCAGTAGTTAAGACTGTAAAAGCAATTTAATTATCTGTCTTTTTTGTAACTGTGTTCTTTTTGTAAATGAGTTCTCATATCTTCCATGTTTGAGAAAAATTTATTGCATTCTTTACAATCATACTGTAAATCCTTTCCATGAACAATTTGTTTATGGTTCATAAGCTCTTCCTCTTTTGAAAATTTTTTGTCACACACATCACAGTTGATTTTTTTAAAAAATCCCATTCTATCCATACTCTGCTTTCTTTTCATCCCAGCAATTTCTGCAGAGTTGACCTTCTATCTTCCATTTTCCTTTTGGATTGTATCTGATCAATCCCATTTTTCCTCCACATAATGCACAAAAATTTTTCTTCTGTCCGTGAGACTCTTCTTTTTTATCAAAGCATTTTTTGCATAACAATCCTTCCATGTCCCATTGCCATCTGGGTTCCCACAAATCTGTAATTTTTTGTGTGTTGCCGCATTCAACACATGGCTGTCTAATTTTACCTTCATAGTACTCTTTTGCTTTTTCAAAATGACAATCTCCACAAAGCTTACCTTTAATGTTCCACTCTCTCTTTGGTTTGTGTTTGTGAGTTAATTCTTTATTGCAAACGGCACAAAATGTTGGTTTTTTGCTAAACAAGCCCATGATAAACATCTGTTTTTTAAATAATTTAATCTATTACATGGCATAAAAAGAAAGGTCTAGAGTTTTACAGATTCTGCTCCTTTGTTGATTGATAGGCCTCTTCGTCTACTCTTGGAATTGTAGTTTTGAACGTCTATGGAGATTGATTTCTGAAATAAAATAATTAAAAATAAAATATTTTTATTGTTTTAAGATTTTTTCAAGGGCTTGACTTGCATTAAGCATGCCATTTTTCTTGGCAAATTCTTCGATCATTTTGTATTGTTTTTCTGTAAAACATACTGGCATTGAACGTCTTTCCATATTGATGATTAGAATTTTTAACTAATATCTTTTACTCTGAACTATTACTCTTGAGTAAAAAGAGAAGATATTTCAAACCAATTTTTTAATCTCTCATATGGCAAAAAAACGTCAGATTTTGGTAATTGGTCATAACACAAAAGGATGTACTCCTGAACATGAAAAAATTGCATATGAAGTTGGAGCAGAAGTTGCAAAATCTGATTCTGTTTTAATTACTGGTGGATTGGGGGGAGTGATGAATGCCGCAGCACATGGTGCAAAAGATGCTGGTGGTTTGACTGTTGGGATTATTCCTCAAGCAGATGCATCTGAGGCCAATGAATACTGTGATATTGTAATTCCTACTGGGATGGGATTGACTCGTGATTTTCTAAATGCCTTATCTGCTGATGGTGTGATTATTGTAGGAGGTGGTTCTGGAACATTGTCTGAGACATGTGCTGCATACATGAACAAAAAACCAATGGTTGCAATTAGGAATCAAAATGGCACTATCGAGCAATACATCGATGGTTATCTAGATCGCAGAGAAAATGTCAAAATTATAGGGGTTGATACTCCGCAACAAGCTGTAAAGAAGATTTTAGAATTAATTACTGCATAGATACTAACAAAGGATCCGGTTTGTAAAATTCTCCGTGTTCAGATGCAAGTTTGTTTAACTCTTCAACAATATTTTTGATTCCAATCTCTTTTGCAGTCTCAAACAACGGTTTTTTCAAACCTAAACCTAATTGTGCTGCTTTTTCAATCTCTTCAATATCACTTGCACCATTACTTACAAGCCATGCAGCATTGTTTAGAATATTTGCAACAAGTTGAATTGGATTACATTTCTGTGCAAGTTCTTCTGATAATGTAACTCTTTCATACTTGTCATCCGAATATTTGTAAAATCCTTCTCCTGACTTTTGACCCAATTTTTTCTCATCAAACATTTTCTCAATTAGTGGATGTGGGTTGATTACTTTTTTGTCCCTCAAATGCATCTCTACTGTTGCTTTGTGAATTACATCCATTCCAGTAAAGTCTGCCAGCTCAAAAATTCCCATTGGAAATCCAAGCTTGAATTTTACTGCTGAATCAATCTCTTCAAGTGTTACACCTGTTCTGTCTTTTACAAAACATGCTTCGTGAACCATTGGGATAAATAGTCTGTTAATGATAAATCCTGGAACATCTTTTCTGCATAATACTGCCTGCTTGTTTACTGATTTTACATATTCCTGTGTCATCTCTGTAATCTCTTTTCCAGTTTTTTCTCCTGGAATGATCTCTACTAGTTTCATTAATTGTGGTGGATTGAAAAAATGAATTCCAATGAATTTTTCTGGACGTGATGTGGTGTTTGCAATTTCCGTTATAGGTAGTGTACTTGTGTTTGATGCAAAAATTACTTTAGGATCTGCAACCTTATCTAATTCCGCATAAACTTTTTTCTTCAAATCCATAATCTCTGGGACTACTTCAATTACTAACTCTGCATCTTTTACTGCTTCTGCAAGATCCACAACTGGTTTAATTCTTGAAAATATTGCATCTCCTTCTTCTTTAGAAATTTTTTCTTTGGAAACTAGTTTGTCTAAACTCCATTTTATTTTCTCCATTGCTTTATCCAAAAATGACTGTTCAATATCTCGTAGGACTACATTATATCCTGCAGTTGCAGAAACTTGAGCTATTCCATGTCCCATAACTCCTGAACCTAAAACTGTGATATTTTTTACTGTCACAGATTTTCAAAAATCGCGTATCCTTTATAATGTATTTCAAAATTTTATTACATAATGGGCTTGTTCAAACGCAAAAAAGGCAATGAGGACCAAACAAAATGTGATGTCTGTGGAACAGAATTACATGATCCTGAGCGTCTAAAAAGACATATGAAAAAAGCACACGGAAATGTTCCTGCAAAGAAATTAGATCCCAATGCGGGAGATGGCGGTACCTGGTAAAATGGAACTTAATTCCAGTCAGAAAGCTGGGCTAGTGTTTGGAGGTGCTTTTGTAGTTGCAGGAATTGTTTTATCGACATTGGTGTTTCCATTTTGGAATTTAATTAGAGAAGACGTCTATGAGGAAGTAGTAATTCTAACTAATGATGATGGAGTGTGCTATGTTGAAACTA
>JBFIEJ010000007.1:0-27695 GCA_041603475.1 Candidatus Nitrosopumilus sp.
CTTAAACTACATTGATGATTCTGGCCTTCAGGTAGCTGATATTATTGTTGGATTCAAACACTTTGGATTTGATCAAGACCCTCCGGATGGAAAGAAATTTGATCATTATTGTGGTGATGATGTTTATGTTAAAACCACTGAAGAGTATGAAAAAGACTCTAGTTTAGAAGAGATTAGAAAAAATATTCTAAAAGAACTTGAGGATGGAAATTCTGAAACCGCAAAATTTGCAGATAAAATCACGCGAAGAGTTCTGGCAGGCCAATTAGAAACATGTTGGAATCTGTCTGTTTACTATGATTGTCTTAATTTTGAATCTCAGATAATTCGTTCTGGATTATGGAGTAAAATCTTTGAAAAACTCAAAGAGATGAAATTAATTGAATTTGAAAATGATGGCAAGAATGCAAAATGTTGGGTAATTCGTGGAGATGGAAAGGAGGAAGACAAGGTAGTTGTTCGAAGTAATGGAACTGCCACATACATTGCAAAAGACATTCCCTATGCTGCATGGAAATTAGGATTACTTGATGATCCATTCAATTACGAAAAATATCCTACTATACAGCCAAATTCCAAGGAATTGTGGCAAACAACGCTTAATGCTGATAATCCTATATCTCAAAATTTTACTGGAGACAAAGTAATCACTGTAATTGACTCTAGGCAAGATAGACTGCAGAAGATCATCACTTCATTGATGGGCAAATTCAAATCTGTGCCTGATGCATACGTACACCTAGGATACGAATCAGTCACTCTAAGCTCTGAGACTGCAAAAATACTGGGTCTGGATACTGAAGGAAAACAAGCCCAGATGTCTGGTAGAAAAGGACTGTATGTTAATGCTGATTCCGTATATGATTTGTTAAAACAAAAAACAAAGGATGAAACCAAAAAGAGACATCCTGAGATGATAGAGTCTGAAATTGAAAAAATTGCCCATGATGTCTCTGTTGGTACATTACGATATGAAATGATTAAACAAGATCTTGATAAGATCATTACTTTTGATTTACAAAAATCTCTTAGTTTAGAAGGTGACACTGCTCCGTATATTCAGTACACTCATGCAAGAGCATCAAGAATTATTGAAAAATCTGGAAGAACTCCAACAATTGATGTTGATTTTTCATTACTAAAAGAGAATTCCGAAATTACATTGATTAAAACAATTGGTCTTTTTGATCTTCAAGTTAGAGATACAGCAAAGAATTTCTCACCAAAAGTAATGGCTCGATATTGCCATGATTTGGCAGTGACATTCAACTCTTTTTATGAAAAAGTCAAAGTCATTGAATTAGGTGATGAGAAACTAGAAAATTCAAGACTCTGTTTAGTAAATTCATTTAAAATCACAATAGAAAGAGTACTTGGATTATTGGGAATTGTTGCTCCTAATAGAATGTAATTTTTTAAAAAAATAGAAAAATACAATCACACTAGTTTTTTTGTGTGAATGTAGTTGTCCATAATTGGACGATATTTTTATTCAATTCTGCAAATGCTTCGATGTTTGTACTGAATGCTTTGATGTTTTGTACTGTGGTATCAATTGCAGTTTTTGCAAATTGATTATTTACAGTGCTTGCTTGGACAATTTGTTTATTGATATCAATAATTGCAGTTTTTGCAGAATCTGGAACTTCAGTTGTGATGCCAGCTTTTTTTGCAAATTCTTGTTGAACAGTTACTGATGCATTGATTGTCTTTTCACAAGTTTTCATACATTCATCTTGCAATTGTGTTACTGCTTGAAAATACTGTGGGGTGATTTTTGAGATATTTTCAAAGTATTTTTGCACATTTTGCTTGTACATTGAATATACATTGTTTGTTTGAGTTTGTGTGCTCATGCTTCCCCCTACCCAATCAGGTATATATACATTGGTAATGAAAACCAATGAATACCAATTTATGCCAATAATTGGCTAAACTATAAATTATTGTCAGAAATTGCTAGCTCAGAATGAATGTCGACAGGAAAATCAAAAAGATCACTGAAAAATCTCAAATGAGATTGGATAAAGCCGTAATCATAATTGGTATATTATTAATTGCTGCAAGTGGGTTTTCCTATTTTGTTATTGATGCATTTGGCCAACAGGGTTTTGCACTTAACTGCCCAAATAATGCATATCATGGATTAGATGGACAGGGAAATGAGGCATGCCGAGATATATTGACTAATCAAATCTTACAACCAGAATCCGTAATTGTCACATCAATTCCAGAAACTATTGCAGAGTCCGATTCTGAGAAAATTCCATCATCTGAGGTAATTCATTCTTCTGAAACCCCAGATGCAATATCTGATGATAACACTTCTTTTACTGAAATTGTTTTATTTGTTATGATTGCAGTTTCTGTAGGGATTTTTGTAGTTTTGAGAAAAAACAAAATGAATTTTCTAAAAATTCATACCTGGAATGCTAGTCAAAAAGAACAAGTACGAAATAGACAATATGGAAAATGTAACATGTGCTTTACAATTCCTTCAAAGTGGAAATATGACTATTTTGATGGGAACAAAAAGAATGATGATTTGAATAATTGCCAAGGATTGTGTCATTCCTGCTTTTCAAAAAAATCTGAAAGAGATTCTAGAATTAGTTTTTATCAATAATCTGTATCTGCTGAATAATCTGGATTTAAAATTGCATTGTTTTTAATTTAAAGAGATTATAGTTAACCGAATAATGACCTAAGCCAATATTCGGCTAACATATGTTGGCGTGCAAACCAATTAATGAATAGATATCAATTCAAGCCATAAATGTTTGTATTTAGTGTGTAAAGTATGAAAATTAAATTTCTATTTTGGTTTTGAGTTTGTTTTCTATGTTTTCAATTACTTTGGATATTACTTTGGGGCTGTATGAAAAAAATCCTCTATATTCATTATCTCCAATCTCTTCTGCAACCAGGCCAAATGGCCCATCAGGTCCTCTAGTCACGACTATCCACATGGGGGAGATGTTTGTCCCATCACAACTAATCACCTCTGTTGGTTCTGGTGGCTGTGGAGCTAGCAGGGGATTATTGAAATTGCCTATTATCCAGGCCTTTGGCACTTTTTCTAGAATCTCAGTATATCTGTCCTCGACATACTTGTATCTCTCTCCAGTTTCAAATGTGGCCAATAATGGTGCGTTATGTTTTACTGCATAATTTTCAAGTAAAATGCTGAGACGATAAAGCTCTTTTCTACCTTCTTTGAAATTGACATAACCTGCGTTAATGTATTCAGTTAATGTCCATAAAATATTATGATCTGTTAGATCTGTGAGTTTCGTCTCTTCTAATCCAGCAAATTGATTCCATATCTCATCCATGAAGCTTTCATAAACTTGATTCATAATTACGAGATGATTTTTTAGTATTAAAGTATGGTGATAAAATTCTAATCTAGTGCTAACAATGCCTTAATGTCTATAAAATTTAGAGAATTTCAAATTTGGTTCCTAAGGTTTTACCCATTACTTTTAGTGCATGTCTACAAACATTAGGATTTAGAGTAAAGAATCCTCTGAATTTTCCACTTTCATATTCTTCTGCAATCAAACCAAATGGCCCATATGGACCTCTAGTTATTACACTCCATACATCAGATAGATGCGTATCTTTACAATTAATGAGATTTATTTTTGGAGGTGTGTCTATCTTTGTTTTGCCATAATCTGCAATAACCCATATTTTTGGAATTTGTTCAATTAACTTTTGGTATCTCTTTTCAACAAATTTGTACCTGGCAATTTTTTCAAAAGTTGCTAGTAATGGATGATTATTGTCACGAGCATAGTCTTCAATTAGTTTGCTGATGTGGTATAACTGCTTTCTTTCTGCATGAAAATTATGGTATCCCGCCTCGATGAATTTCTCCAGATCCCATATTTGAAGTTGTGATGGGTCATCTTCGTGCCATTCGGCCAATTGAGGGAATTCCTCCCAAATCTCTCCTACAAAACCTGCATATGGTCCTACCATAGTTTAATTTAATTTAAAATCAGATATAAGTTAATCTTACATTTATGAGGTTTTGATTTTGACAAATTGTTTTTATTGTGTGTGGTAGTATCAATTTCATGGGACGATATGAGAAAGTTCTAAACATGTTAATGGATTTTGACGAGTCTATACGACTTGCAGCAATTAGTGACACTTCTGGGAATATTTTATGGAATTCTAAAAGAAACACCACCACACTTCAGGTCCCACTGGCTGAAACTAAAAAAGCACTAAAACGTGAATCTGAGGATTGGGTTGATAGGTGCAAAGCTGCTGATCGTACTGCCTTAGGTGCCCCCCTTTATCACATCACATCATTTGAAAAAACAAAAAGAGTCACACTTCCAATTGATGCATTTCATCTGTTGTTTATGAGCATAGATAACACTCCTATGAAAAATACCAAGAAGAAAAGCTATGGAAAATTAGTTGAAATGGGAAAAATATTGTCTATAGTTGATTTTGTCAATACCTTTGAATAGAAAAAGAGAATTATTTTTTTAATTACACCAATTCAAAATTTGCCACTAGCGTCTTTATTTGTAATATTTATTAACACAAATTGACCATGATTACTGTGGATAAATACGAAAAACTTCTCAATATGATAATGGATTTCAATGAGGATGTACGATTTGCAGCAGTAGCTGATAGTACAGGTCAAATTTTGTGGAATAGTCAAAGAGAAGGATTGAAAAATATTGTACCTCCTTCAGAAACTAAACAAACTCTAATGAGAGCATTACATGCATGGAAAGATAATGCAAATGTGAAAAATTACATAGGTTCGGGATTGTACTCAATTGCATCTTATGAGAAAATAAAAAGAATTACAGTTCCTTTGGATGGTGGTAAAATATTATTTTGCACAATAAGTAATGCCCCTCTAAATAAGGCCAATATCAATAGGAAAAAAAGTTATGGTCATCTTGCTGACATGGGCAAAATACTGTCTATTGTTGATTTTATAAAATCTCAAAAATAGGATTTTAGTTTTAATATTTTTTAATAGTTTTTTATTCTAACATAATACATCTCTACATTCTGGCATGATAAATGAAGTAATGATGAATCCTCCCAATATTGTAATTCCAAGTGAAATAACTAATCCTAAAAGTAATGTCTTTTTATCACTTAATTCCATGACCATGATTGATTTTATCCAATTTAGTATAAGTAGAAATGATCATCTGAATTCTAGTGACAACAATTAACATGATTTTTCAATACTCAAATAAGAAATACGACATCTGGATAATGGTAGCATGGCTTCAAATGATAAAACGATGATAATTATTGCAATTTTAGTAGGGCTTGTTGCTTTAGCAGGAGTAATAGGTTTCATTGGTCAAGGAAATATTCGTCATGTTTCAATATTCTGGCAAGAACGAGTTGAGCAGACAGTTGCTTTTGAAGACGTAGATGGTAAGGTCCAACTGCAAGGAATTTCAGGAATTGATGGAGAACCAAACCCTCATCTTATTACAAGAACCAGTTTTGCTTATGTTCTAACTGTGATTAATAATGGTGATAAAAATCACAGGCTCTTCATTGAAGGATTTAATGTTCAAACAGATCTTTTGGAACCTGGAGAACAAGAAACAATTACAATTTATCCTGAAAAAGAAGGCATCTACAAATATTTTGATAAACGAGAAAATCTAGAGCATTTGGGATTTCTTGAAGTAATTACTGTTGTTCCAAGTGATGAATTTACTGGGATATGGCGAGATCTTATCTAATTAATTTTTAAACTTTGAGATGACCTGGACTTGGAATTCTGCCATCAAAGCGTCTTTGCAAAATAATTGTTTCATTGGTTTTCCTATCACGTATAATTTTTTCATTTGCTTTTTCTAATGTTTCTTTGATTTCCTCAGAACATATGGTTAATTGTTTTTTAAATTTCTCATTACTGCTTGAATCTTTAATCAAAAGTATTGATGAGGCAAGCTCATTCATACTTGAAAATGCTTCTAATAGTTTTTCATAATTTTTTTTACTCTTATCTGATATTTTGTAAGAGTTAAGATCTTTTGTAATGTCTACAAAAATTTTATTATTTTCTAATTTTTTAATAGATTCTTTTATTGTTGATTCATTTCTGAACATTAAATCATTGACAAATCCAATATAATCTTCTGGATTTGGATATGATAATTTATCATAATATATGTCGGTGCCTGAAATTTTTGTTTTTTTGACTAAACCGAGTGACACCAATTTCTTTAGTGCTGTGCTGATGTCTTTTCTTCTGTATCTCTGACCTTTTTTATTTAGACAAATTTTCCACAAGTCGTCCTCATAATTTTTCTCTTGAGACATATTACTCAAAAGTTGAGTAATGGAAATTTCATTCATAATTGTCTAAAAGATCAATTATCCATACATAGATTTGTCTGTAGTCTCTGCAGAATTAGTTGATGCAAATCCACTAAAATTTGAGCGAAGAATTTTTTGAACATGTCCTGATACTCTTGAGACATTATCCCAGGCATTATGAAATGAAACTCTATCTAGAATCTCTTCATCTACATGTGTAAAAATTGCTAATCCTGCAATTTGCTCTTTGTCTTTAATCCATTGATGTCCAACTCCTGTGATTGTACAAATTTCACTAATCTCCATTACAGCTTTTGAAAATGATGGATTTTTGATTACCAATAACTTTGCATCGTTGGGTGGAAATCTCATATTTACATTAAGATGAATTCTGTCTGTTCTGTTTGCGTTTTTACTTACAATTACATTTGTACCCAAATGAAATTGCCATTCAATTAGATTGCTTTTCTCTTTTATTTTGTCTGTTTGATCCTCATATTTCACATTGGTAATTTTGATAAACTCTTCAACCATACTTTTCAATTCATCAGAAGTCTTTACCATGTTTGCAGTAATTATTTACTCAATATATGCATGTTATAGAAAAAAGGAGTTAATGGCTGTGTCCACAACCACAAGAATCATGACCTCCATGGCCTTCTGATTCCTTTCCTGCACATCTGGAACATTTGTCTGAACCCATTGGGGAAAAGAAACTAATTCCACATGAAACACATTTCATATTTGACATGACATATCTCAAGAATCGTCATATTTATTGAATGCGCATTTCTTGAATGAAAAAAATTATGCTGAGGGTGTTGCCTTGCCGACTACCCCTGACTCATCATCTTTTTTGAAAACTCTGTATTCGCCAATGACTGCATTACATTTTTCACATGTGTATTGACCTCTTTCTACTAGCGTCAAGTTTTCTGCAACCTGTTCATTTGTATTTTCTTCAAGGTGAATTTTTGGTGGATTATTAAATTCAGTTTCACAAACATTACAATAGTGCTTGAACATTTTTTCTGTTTCAAGTTTTCCTATTGGAGCCAAAAATAATTTCCCAACTCCCAAGTCTGCCTTCTTTGCCTGCTCATCAGTTAATTCAGCTATGACATAGCCTCCTGAACCTTGAACTTTGAATTCTGCCATTGATGATGATCTAATTTTTGGCATTAAAATACTATGTGAAGGATTTTGAGTGTTTTATCCATTATTTACAAAATCTAATTTTTGATTAAGATGATTCTTATGTTAGATGAGAGATAAAATACCATGTCCGAAGACAGAAAAATGTATCCTATGAAATGCTCCGACTGTGGAGCCGCTTCAGAAGTACCTTTTGAACCAAAACCTGACAGACCAGTATACTGTAAGGAATGTTTACCAAAACATCGTACCAGAAGCTCTTAGGCTAGTTTTGTTTAATTAATTTTGAACTCAATTATCTAGATTTTCTAAAAACATACTATCTTTTTTTTAATTCTCAAAATCTACGACTACTGACGGTTACTCAGTTTAAATTATACGTTGAAACTAACGTTATATGTTAAACAATACTAGAGATACAATTTTCATTGGCAAAAAGCCATTGATGACATATGTTACTTCAGCAATAATCCAATTAGCAACAATGCCTTTGGTTACAGTTAAGGCAAGAGGCCTCAGCATTGCACATGCTGTAGATGTTGTTCAAATAGTCCTAAACAAAACCAATCCTGCATTTATTGTAGGTGATGTCAAAATTGGTTCAGAATCCCTAGAATCACAAGATG
The DNA here is from genome assembly GCA_041603475.1 of Candidatus Nitrosopumilus sp. GTDB lineage: Archaea > Thermoproteota > Nitrososphaeria > Nitrososphaerales > Nitrosopumilaceae > Nitrosopumilus. The sequence goes on from JBFIEJ010000007.1 coordinate 8,112, forward strand.
GGAGAACCAGAAATGTATCCACAATAGAAATCTCTATAAAAAGGAAAACTCCATGAGGGCAATTAGATGGTAACCGTTAATGCAAATTCAAGTTGTCTTCGTTGCGGGAAAAACTCCTTACTTACAGATGAGGTAACAGGAGAACAATTTTGTTCAAAATGTGGTTATGTTATTAATGAAAAATCTCAAGAATCTGGACCTGAATGGAGATCATTTCAAAAAGATGGTGGTTCAGATCCTGCAAGAACTGGTGCACCATCATCATTAACAATTCATGATATGGGATTGTCCACTGTTATCAATCCATTAAACAAAGATGCTTCTGGTAAACCACTTTCAACATCAATGAAAAGTACCATTGAGCGATTAAGAACATGGGATAGTAGAAGTCAAGTTCATGAACCAATAGACAGAAACCTACGACAAGCACTTAGTGAATTAAACAGACTCAAAGATAAGATTGCAATTTCTGCAAATGTTTTAGAGAAAGCAGCTTACATTTACAGAAAGGCATTAGAGAAAAAATTAGTTAGAGGTCGTTCTATCTCCGCAATGATTGCTGCATCACTTTATGCTGCATGTAGGGACACAGAAACTCCAAGAACACTAAAAGATGTTGCAGATGCTGCAAATGTTAAACGAAAAGATATTGCTCGATGTTATAGATTACTACATCATGAATTAGAACTTAAAATGCCAGTAGTTGATTCAATTCAATGTATAGCAAGAATTTCTAGCAAGTTAGAGATTACTGAAAAAACAAAAAGATATGCAGTAAAAGTTCTCAAAGAGGCACAAGAGCGTAAAGAATCTGCAGGAAAAGATCCTATGGGACTTGCAGCCTCTGCTTTGTATTTATCATGTGTTCATAATGGTGTCTCTGTCACACAACGTGATATTGCCGAAGCTGCCGGTGTAACAGAGGTTACAATTAGAAATCGTTACAAGGGTTTGAAAGCAGAACATGTCTTAAAGGATGAATAACAACAGTAGATTCTTATCTAAAATTTTCTGGCAAAATATATGACTAAAATTAAACAAAATTCTCCAGTGTTATTCTTCTATAACAATTCTAAAAAATGGCTAGCAAAAATATCAAAAAATGAATCATTTCATACTCATATTGGAATTCTAAAACATTCTGATGCCATTGGCAAAGAATATGGTTCTAAATTAATCACAAACAAGGACAAGTATGTCTATCTTCTGGAACCTACAATGTATGATTATGTGATGAGAATCCAACATGGAACTCAAATCGTATATCCTAAAGATATTGGCTACATTATAGCTAGAGCAGGAATTGGTGATGGACAAAAAATCTTAGAGATTGGAACTGGTAGTGGTTCTTTAACTTCGTTTGTTGCAAGTGTTGTAAAACCTCGTGGACATGTATACACATTTGATGTTGATGAAAAATTTATGAAAATTGCTGAGAAAAATATCAAAAAAGCTGGTGTCTCAAAATATGTGACACAGCATAATTTGGATCTAAAAACTGCTAAAAAAATGCCTCTTGAAGAAATGGATGTGGCTTTGATTGACTTGGGTGATCCGTGGGTTGTAATCCCACAAGTTAGAAAAATGCTCAAAGGAAGCGGAAGTGTATTTGCAATTTGTCCTACCATGAACCAATTGGAAAAATTTACTATGGCTTTAGTAGAAAATGAATTTACCGACATTGAATCTACAGAACACATTATCCGAAACATTGAAGCTAGAGAAGGAAAAACTAGACATTCTTTTCAAGGAATTGGTCACACTACCTATCTCTGTTTTGCAAGAAAAGCATTTTTCAATAGAGGCAGCGCAAAGTCTTCAGAGAAATCAAAATCTGCAAAGGTAACCAAAAAATCACTCACAAAAACAGTCAAAAAGTCATCTGCAAAGACTGCCAAAAAGACTACCAAAAAGCCTGTTACTATAGCAGTAAAAAAGAGAACAAAAAAATCTGTCTGAACATCTACAAAACAAGATTTATTCATCTAATTTTTAGAGTATATTGAATGGTAAGAAAAAATCTCACTACATCAATTGTTAAAAAATTCATTCCGTCTAGAAAAGCAAAATCTCGTAAAGGCGATAACGGGATTGTTCTAGTTGTAGGTGGAAGTTATATCTATCACGGTGCCCCCATTCTCTCATCACTAGCTGCTTTGAAATGTGGTACTGATCTTGTATACACATCCGTTCCAAAAATCAACGTTACTTCAACGCGAGCAATTTCTCCAAATTTGATAGTGATTCCTTTAGTTGATCAAAAACTTACTTTGGGTGCTGTAAACAAACTGATTGGTGCAATACCACGTAATTTACATTCGGCAACTATAGGTATGGGTCTTGCTATCCAAGAAAGAAATTCTTTACTGCACTTAGTAAAATCTTTGATAGACCGAGATGTAAGGCTCTCTTTGGATGCTAGTGCTTTAATTCCCGAAGTTTTGCCTCTCTTGAAAAACAAAAATGTTGTAGTGACTCCTCATGCTGGAGAATTCAAACGACTATTTGGTGATGCTCCATCTAATTCTAAAACTGAGAGAATTAAACTAGTTGAGAAAAAAGCAAAAGAATTTGGAATTACAGTATTACTCAAGGGTGCCACAGATGTGATATCTAACGGTTCAACAACTTATCTTAATGAGAAAAAAACTCCTGCAATGACTGTTGGTGGAACAGGTGATGTCTTATCTGGTTTGGTTGCAGGATTGCTATCTAATAATCGAAATCCCTTAGAATCTGCAGCAGCTGCTACTTTCATCAATGGGTTGGCAGGAAAGGCAACTCAAAAGAAATTAGGATTGCACATGACTTCTATGGATTTGTTAGATGAGATTCCAGCAGTAATGAAGCCTTTTGATAAAATTGTGTGAATTGCCATGATTCCTGAAAAGTATGTAGATTCACATATTGATGATCTCATCACTGATTTACAGACATTAATTCGTCAGCCAAGCGTTTCTGCAAAGAATGAAGGAATCGAAGAATGTGCAAAACTTGTTCAAAAGATACTGAAAAAATCTGGAGTTCCCTCTGAAATTTTACGATTAAAGAAAGGCGTTGCCCCAATAGTTTTTGGTGAAATTAAATCAAAGCAAAACCCATCTAAAACTTTGATGTTTTACAATCATTATGATGTTCAGCCTGCAGAACCTTTTGATTTGTGGGATGATCCTCCTTTCAGTGGTACGAAAAAAGGAAACAAAATCTTTGGCCGAGGTTCTACTGATGATAAGGGTGAATTGATTACCCGAATCAAAGCAGTTGAGGCATGTCTAAAAACTACTGGTGATGTACCATGCAACATAAAATTTGTAATTGAGGGTGAAGAAGAGACTGGTAGTGCAAACATTGAATCTTATCTGAAAAAATACAAAAAGAAATTTTCTTGTGATGGTGTTATCTGGGAGTTTGGTTATGTTGATGCTAAAAACAGACCAATTATTGGCCTTGGGATGAAAGGATTACTTTTTGTAGAATTATCTGTCCAAGAATCTAAGATTGATGCTCATTCTAGTTTGGCAGTATTGATAAAAAATCCTGCATGGAGATTAATAGAATGTCTTAATACTCTACGTGATTCTAAAGGAAGAATTCTCATTAAAGATTGGTACAAAGATGTACTTCCTTTTTCTAAAAATGATTTGGAAATAATTAGTAAGGAGCCATTTGATGAAACTGTATTTAAAAAAGAATTTGGAATAAAGTCATTTGTTGGCAATAAGAAGGGATTAGAAGCAAAAAAAGCACTAGTTGGAGATGCTACTTGTAACATTGCTGGATTTATTTCAGGATATACTGGGGAAGGAGCAAAAACTGTCCTTCCAGGCAGCGCTTTAGTTAAAATTGATTTTAGATTAGTTCCAAAAATGGTTCCTAAAAAACAAATTATTCGATTAAAAAAGCATCTCAAATCCAAAGGATTCTCAGACATTGATGTTAAAGTATATCACGGTGAGGCAGCTGCTAGAACAAATTCTTCTGAACCATTTGTTAACCAAGTAAAGGCGGCAGCTGACAAATCTTTTGGAACATCTATTCTTAATGTCTCTAATGCTGGAACTGGTCCCATGTATCCTTTTGTAGATATCCTAAAGGCACCATGCATATCTATTGGAAGCACATACATGTTTTCTAGAATTCATTCTCCTAATGAATTTGCACGAGTTGATTTACTAAAGAAAACTACAAAGTGCATTTGTTTGATAATGCAAAACTTTGGAAAAAACTAGTGTAGACATCTAGGTAATTTTTTAATTATTTGTGACAATGAAATTCTTCCTGGACCTACAATCATGATCACTAGAGCTGATGCAAGTAAAATTACATCAATTTCCACTCCTCTATCACCCGTTAGACTTTGAGCTCCTTTTACAAGGAAAATTGCACCTAGCATAATTATTACAATTAGAGACGATGATAACCTACTGAGTACTCCGACAATCAATAAAATTCCTGGAACCAATTCAGCTAGTGCAATTGGAATTTGCATCTCAGCTGGAATTCCCAAGTTGGATAGAAAATTTGTAAACCCTGGATTGAATTTACCGATACCATGGACAATAAAGATCACGCCTAAGGCTGATCTTAAACCCATAAAGACTACATCATTTAGAATTTTTTCTTTAATCTCAGATGTAGTCAACGTGTGTATCTATGATTATCAGTATAATTATTTTGCTCATTATTTACTCGTGAAATGTAGAAAGCCCTTTATTATGCGGCCAAATTATTTCAAATATGTCAATGTATATGCCAGGAGCAACCGCTGTTGGAATTACATTTGATGGTGGCGTAGTTTTTGCCAGTGAGAAGAGGATCGCATTTGGAAACTTTTTGGTAAGTAAATCTACAAAGAAAACATTCCCTATCACTCCTAAAGTGGGAGCAACATGTGCTGGTCTTGTAGCAGATATGCAAATTCTAACCCTGCAAATTGCAGCTCTTGCCAAGATTAGAAAAATGGAGCTCAAACGAGAGATTCCTCCTAACACTGTAGCCAAAATGATGTCAAATATGATGTATGAACGAAGATATTTTCCATTATTGACACAAGTAATTGTTGGCGGTGTTGTTGACAAGCCAATTATGTATACTTTGGACCCATTAGGTTCTGTTCTTCCAGACGAATATGCAGCAGTTGGAACTGGTGCTGAAATGGCATTGGGTGTTTTAGATCCTCAATTCAAACCAAACATGACAAAAGATGAAGCAATTGATCTTGCAAAGAGAGCCGTTCGTTCTGCAGCACTTAGAGATTCTGCAAGTGGTGATGGTTTGGATATTCTAGTCATTACTAAAGACGGTACTGAAGAGTTCACAGAAGAAATCAAATAATTTAATATCTTAATTTTCCCATATGGTGCAATTTTTTGTTGATGCAATGTTGGGTAACGTTGCAAAAAAATTACGATTGCTAGGATACGATTCAAAATATTATTCAGATATTGAAGATTCGGAATTAATAAAAAAAGCTAAAAATGAAAACAGAATTATAATTTCAAAAGATTCAGATTTAATTAAACGATCTCAAAAGGATAACGTATTGTCTATACATGTGACTACTGAGAATGAGGTTGAACAGTTTTTGAAAATAATTGGTGATGCTGGTATACCATTAGATGAAATTACTGGTGATACTGCACGGTGTACAAAATGTAATTCTACAACATCAAGAATCAATAAAACTGAAATTGGTAGTAAATTGCCTCAGGGAGTACTAGAGTTCAATGATGTATTTTGGAAATGCAATGGGTGTGATCAACTCTATTGGGAAGGAACCCATATTGAGAATCTAAAAGATTTTGTATCTAAAATAAAATCTAAATCTCAATCGTAAATTGTTTTTCCTGTTTCCCAAAATTTATCGGAAATATAATGAAGATTCTTTATCACTTCTCCCTTTTCCATAGTTTCCAACTCAGAACTAGAAACCATAGCTTTTCCAACAGCTAAGAATTTGTGTTGGGATTCTTCTACAATACAAACAAGTTTGTCTTTTTCAAACTCTGTAAATGTTTTAATTCCTGGTCTCATCACATTTGCTCCTTTACACATGAATTTGACTGCTCCCATGTCAACTGTTACATTTGGAAATCTTTCTAGTGTATCTGTTTCAGATAAAAATGGCAAGAAATCATCATTCACTTTTAATATCTTCATTCCGTTTCCAGTAATGATCTGTGCTTCGTCAGAAATTTGATGAACTTTGAGATTTTTTATTTTCGGAAATTCCATTCCCCATCTTTCTGAAATTGTTTTTAAGAGTGCAGAGGTTTCACTCTTTGAAATTAAATTTGATTTCAAGTTCCTGCAATCTCGTGTCTAATGTCTAACAGATCTCTTAAGATGGAACTGGCAGTTTCCATTCCTCCTGCCCCTTTACCGATGATTGTCTGTGTACCAGAATGCTCGGAGGTGAATGCTATGGCATTCAATGTCCCATTAACGCATAATGGATCATCTCTGGAAACTTCTTTGGGACCTACCACTAATTCTTTATCACAAGATGCTACAAGCTTTACTGCACAATTTTTCTTCTCTGCTTTTTTGATATCCTCAGTTGTTATTTTTCTAATACCTGTACAATTAATGTCCGGCATTGTAACCTTCATTCCCATTATCCAGTTGGCAAGAATAACTAATTTTGCAGCAGCGTCTAATCCATCCAAATCCAACGACTCATCGGCTTCTACATATCCTTTGTTTTTTGCATCTTTTAATGCCTCATTAAATGATAAGCCCGTTGCCATATTAGATAAGATGTAATTTGTAGTGCCATTGAGAATTCCTGCAAATGATGTAATTCTTTCTCCTCTTAGACTTTTTTTGGCATAGTCTAGAATTGGAGTTCCTCCACCTACAGTCCCACTAAATTTGAAAATTACTTGGTTATACGTTGCAAGTTCTAAAAGTGATGGAAATGCAAGAGCAAGTGGTCCTTTGTTTACTGAAATAACATGCATTCCTTTCTTCATAGCAGTAGTGATATGTGTCATTCCTGGTTCTGCATCTTTGTAGTTGCTTGCAGTAGTCTCAATTAGTACGTCTGCCTCAACATTTTTTAGCATTTCAATTCCTGTGATGGAATTTTTTGTATTAGCATAATTTTTTACAGTTCCGAATTTTTTCTTTACGTCTACAAGTTTCTTAAAATCTAATCCAGATGAATCGACAGCGCTTCCTTTACTATCAAACACTCCTACAACTCTGGGCTTTAGTCCATATTTGGCATATAGATCCTCTGATCTAGAATCAAATAATTTAACTAAACTTTGGCCAACAACACCAAATCCACATAATATTATTCTCAAATCGTTTCTTTCCTTTTGGTTGTCATATTGTGTGTCATTTTTTCTCTTTTGATTTTCTTATCATTAATTGTGTTTTATTAATAATTTTTGTATATTGTTCTAAAAATAATTCTTTATCTTGTTTTATGACTGTGATTTCTTATCGGAGTCCTTTTCATGTTGTAATGAAATGGAGTTAATACAATATCTCATGTTTGTGGGCTTTGGGCCATCATCAAAGACATGACCAAGATGAGCCCCACATTTTTTACAGTTAACTTCTGTTCTGACCATTCCGTATGAGGTGTCAGAGATATATTCTATCTTTTCATCATCAATTGCTTTCCAAAAACTTGGCCAACCAGAACCTGAATCAAATTTTGCATCAGATGAGAATAACTCTTCTCCACAACAAGAACACTTGTAGGAGCCTTCTAGTTTACTACTGTTGTATTTTCCCGAAAAAGGTGGTTCTGTTCCATGATTAATGCAAATTTCATACTGTTCTGGTGATAACTCTTTTTTCCACTCTTCAGGAGTTTTAGATATTTTTTCTGTCATGTTTGATCACTATTATTATGAGTTATTTCTATTTCAGTTTTTTTCTTTTTTCTTCTGTTCTTTTCTCTGATTCAAATCGTTCTAAATCATACTCTTTCATATCTACAAACTTCATAATTTTACTCAAATTTGGGTGAACCCTGTTAATTTGATGGAACATCTGTTGAGCTACGCGTCTATAGTCTACATGCCCTTGTGGAACTGTTCTTAGTTCAATTAAATGGCAAGCTTCTCGAAGATTAAATTTCATGTAATATGGATAGTTGTAAGCAAAGTTTACAACATATTGTCCTTGTTCGGGATACTTTGTTCTAATTTTATCAAATGTTTCTCTAGTTTTGTTCATGCAATCCTTAAAGTCCTTCTCAATTCCAAGAATCTTAATTTCATTTGGAATACTAAATCCATGATCTGTTGTAAGTAACTGTCTTTCAAGAGTTAGTGCTCTATGTCTGTGAAAATCTCTAAACATCCCAAAATTATTGCATAAATCAAATGTATAATATACTGATTCAAATGCCCGTGATGGTCTATGGCGTCTATTTGTTCGAATCTTTACAAACTCACTAATTATTTTATTTTTGTTTGAGATTGACATCTTTTTAACTTGTTTTAAGATATTTTGGTATGATGTGCTAGGTGATTGTTCGTAAAGTATACTTGTAATAATTTTGTCAATGGCATTTTTCTCCAATTCAAAATCTACTAGTTTTGTAAATGACCCTTTAGTTGGAATTGATTTAATTTGCTTTGAAACAATGCTTTTTGATTTTTTTCTTACTTCATTGAGATACTTCTGAAACGCTTTTCCATACTTGTCGTCTGCTCTTCTGACAAATGATTTGATAGTAGTATCTAATTCTTTTTTGATTTTTGAGGCTAAATCTTGCTCTTCTTTTAGTTCTGATGAGCCTAAAATTGTTAATAGATATTCAAAGGCTCTTCCATTTCCAGTAATTCCAACATTTGTTAGAGTTGATGCAGGTAATAATCCCCTTAGAATATCTAAGGCTTTAGCTTTAGTTGAACCCCTATAAATCATGTTGGCAGATTTTATGTCTGATTCATTTTTTAATTTTGAAAAAGATTTTTCTTTTCCATCCGTTGAATCTTTAAAACTATATTTTTCAATAGGATATTTCTCTCTAACGTAATTGATCATGGGCTCTATGTTTCTTGAATAAACATCAAAGGAAAAATTACAAGATTCCTCATATGCATCAGCAAATTTTGATTTCATAATTTGTGGATCTCTGTAGAATCTGTACTTTCCATTTTCTTTTTTATTCCATGCAACATACCTTGAGGATTTTTCTAAATATGACAATCCTATCCTTCTGTCTTCAATTTTTTTTACTGCAATATTTGATAGTCCCTCAATAGCAATCTGTGCTTCACCTAATTCTGCAACAGAATCATCTCCGTATTCTAAGAGTACTCTGTTGTAAAACTCCTCACCTCTGTTTTTATTTTTTAAAAATTCATCAAGAAATATTCTTCTCATACTTTTATCCGTTCTACTATATCTTGACATCAATGCACCGCGATCTACTTGACGTGGAGTAATTATTGCAAAGACATTACCATCTGTATTTGAAAAATGATCCGATAGAATCTTTTTTTCTTTAATGGAAAACTCTGACAACAAATGATTCAAGTTTCCCAATTATTAATACTCTATTTCTTTTTTCCAATTTGAATTAGATCGGGACCTTTGTCTTTATTTTTTTCCATACCTTTTGCTTGCCATCTTAGAAGTACTTCTCTGAAAGCAGCTGCATCAGATTCGTTTTCTGTATACATTAAAGTGGTTACCCAAAAACCCTTTTTTGCAGTTTTACCGCCAACAGAATTCATCCAAAAATCATTTGGCAATCCTTCCATGACTTTGCTGTTTGGCTCTTTAGTAACTTCAATCCATCGATTTCCAACAAAATTCAAAATCTGTTCAAGTTCCTCTCTTTGTATCATGTGCCTACTACTTTGGCTCTAAATTTTAAAATTACTAAAAATTGACTTATTTTGAGTTTGTGAATTTAATCTTACTAAAACTAAAAACATTACTTACACTTTGTCGGTTATACAAATCCCATAACTATCACACATGACAAACGACGATATCGAAATTATCGGTAAAAACGTCAAAGACATGTACGGAACATTCATGGGTAAAGTCATTGGAACAATAACTGACATCGACGGAAGTATTCAATCCGTTGGTATTGATTGCGGTTCTCAGGGATTACAGCAAATCCAATATGAGCAACTAGTAGTCCAAGGTGATGTTGTTATTTTCATTCCAAAATGGAGACTTGACTCTCAAAGACTCATTCGAGAAAAACAACTAACTCTACGTCGACTAAAGGCATTGATTGATATTGTTTCAGAAAATGATGACATGAAAGCAGATGCAGAAATTATTCATGAAAAATACAAGTCAAAACTTGTATCATTAGATGAAACAGAAAGTCAAATCAAGGCCAAACTTGAGGCAAGATTGACTGAGTTAGATGATCAAATGAAGTCTGCAAAAATGTTATTGTTTGATGCAAAAGTACAATTCAAAAGCAATGAAATCTCTGATGCGACATTTGAGACCGTTAAAGCATGCACAACTGAGGTAATTGAGCATGTAACACACGAAACATCGGAAATCTCAAACGTAAAGAGTAGAATTGCCGACTTAGAATTGGAAGTGCAAGAAATAACAGCCCCTCCACAAACTCACATCCAAGAATCAGCCGTTTCATATCTGGAGACTACTGAACCACAACAAGTTGTTCAGACAATACTTCCAGAAGCGCCAACAGACCCAATAGTAACACCTTCAGAACCAATTGAAGCATCAGCTCAACCAGCTACTGAGACTCCAAGTGAACCTGAAGTATCAATTGCATTTCCAGAACCACCCCAACAGGTGACAGCAGAAACTCCAAAAAATGACAATGAAGACGATTGGCTAGCTAGAATGGAAGCACAATAATTTTTTTAATTTATTTTTTAACATTTAGAAAGATCTTGGTTCATACATTTTTTGATGGACAAGTATGAGATTGGATTAGGAAATAACAATCCAGAAATCCGTAAAATGGCAAATTCTGATTATGTGGCTTTTTGGGGTAAGCAGGCAAAAAATCTCTCTTGGTTTTCTCAATGGGATAAAATCCTTGACTGGAATCCTCCCTATGCTAAATGGTTCCCCGGAGGCACAATTAACGCCTCATATAACGCCCTTGACATCCATCAAAAAACAAAGGCCTCAAAATCTGCTATTTTGTGGGAAGGCGAAGATGGAGAATCTCGAAATATCACTTATCAGGATCTATTCATCCAAGTCCAAAAATTCTCAAATGTTCTAAAATCACTTGGTGTCAAAAAAGGCGATAGGGTTACAATCTATCTCCCAATGGTTCCGGAATTGCCCATTGCGATGTTGGCATGTGCTAGGATTGGTGCAATTCATACTGTAGTCTTTTCTGGATTTAGTGCATCATCAATCAAAGATAGGATTGATGATTCAAAATCTAAAGTTGTTATTACTTCTGATGGGGGTTATAGAAGAGGAAAAGTTGTAAAACTTAAAGAAGTAATTGATGAGGCAATTAGTAATTTTGATTTTGTTGAACACGTTATAGTTCTAGAGAGAACAAAAAATCCTGTCACCATGGGTCCAAAAGATAAACTTTGGAATGATTTGATGGATGAAGCATCAGATTCATGTGTTGCAGAAGCGTTAGAAAGCACACACCCTCTTTACATCTTGTACACTTCTGGAACTACTGGAAAACCAAAAGGAGTGTTACACGGAACTGGTGGATATCTTACTCATCTCCATTCAACATACAAGTGGGCATTTGACATAAAAGATTCTGATGTATTTTTCTGTACTGCTGATATTGGTTGGGTTACAGGGCACAGCTATGTAGTTTATGCGCCGCTACTTCATGGTGCTACTGAAATAATGTATGAGGGTGCTCCAGATTTTCCTAATGCATCAAGGATGTGGGATATTTTACAAAAATACAAAGCTACAATCTTTTACACAACGCCTACTGCACTTAGAATGTTTATGAAGTTTGGAGATGATATTCCAAACTCTTTTGATCTTACTTCACTTAGATTGCTTGGAACAGTTGGTGAGCCAATCAATCCAGAAGTTTGGAGATGGTATTTCAAAACAATTGGAAAAGAGAAATGTCCTATAATTGATACTTGGTGGCAAACTGAAACTGGTGGCATGTTGATTTCTCCTCTTCCGGGAATTGAGACTATTCCTCTAAAGCCTGGTTCTGGAACTCTGCCTATTCCAGGCGTTGATATTGCAGTAGTTGATGAAAATGGAGAGGATGTGACACCCAATACAAAGGGGTATCTTGTAATTAGAAATCCATGGCCTGGAATGCTTTTGACACTATGGGGAGATGATGAAAAATATCAAAAAGTTTACTGGTCTAAATATGAAAACTGCTACTATCCAGGCGACTATGCACTAAAAGATGATGATGGATATCTTTGGTTGCTTGGACGGGCAGATGATGTACTAAAAGTAGCAGGACATAGAATAGGTACTGCTGAGCTTGAAAGCTGTATGGTATCTCATAAAGATGTGGCAGAATCTGCTGTATGTGGAATTCCTGATGATATAAAAGGTGAAGTGATAATTGCATTTGCAGTACTAAAACAAGGTGTAACTCGTTCAGATGACTTGGAAAAACAATTGATAGAAAAAATTCGCAATGACATTGGTGCAATTGCTACTCCCAAACAAATCTATTTTGTTTCAAAACTTCCAAAGACTCGAAGTGGAAAAATAATGAGAAGACTACTCAAAGCAATTGCAAATAATGAAACAATTGGTGATGTCAGTACACTGGAAGATGGCGCTGCAGTAAATGAAATACAAAGCGTATTTGAGGAAATAAAAAAATCTATCCAAAAAAATTCTGATTGAGTTATTATTTTAATTCGTTTAGATCAATTGCTGCAAGCATTTCAAACATTGCCTTTAATCCATTATACTCTGATTTTGAATTCTCATCTAACATGTCGTATTCTTTTTCTTTAATTTCATCTAGTCTTTTGTTTGCCTCACTGAAGAATTCCTTGTATTCTAAAATTTTTTTATCATTGATTTGTGTCAAATCAAAGATTACAGTATTACTTCCAATCAAATTTTTGTTTTCATCGTATAGACTGGTTGCTTGCAATAATCCCAAAAATGTAGTTCCGTCTTGCCTTTTGAAGGTAATTTTTCTGTCTGTGACTTCCCCCGTTTCAAACCATGTCTTCAGAGAATCATTCATTGCCTCCCAAGATTCCTTTGGCACGTGCTCAAAGATTGGTTTTCCTACAATCTCTGATTTTGCATATCCTAGGTTTGCAGCATATGTTGAGTTACAATCTAAAATTATCCCAATAGAGTTTATTCGCCTCCACATTACTGGGGCATCTTTGAGTGTTTTTCGTGCTTCTGTTTGGGGCATTTTTTAAAATTAGATTGACTAGTAATTAAACTGAAATAATATCAAAACCACTGGTTGGGTTAAAATTTAAATAAATTTTTTTACAGTTTGACTTTTTGGTTTAACAAAATACTGCATTCAAAAGAGGTCTTTTAATTTGACTCTTTTTTTTGATTTTGTTTTTAGAATATGCTAATCAATATTTTTTCCACAATGTGGGCATGTTTTCGCCATTTCAAGTTTAGCTTCAGACTCCTGCATGTCTTCAGATGACAAAGACAAACATATGTCCCATGGACTAACTACTATATCTTTGTAGCAAACGTAAGGATGTTCCATTCTATCCATTATTGTGCAAAGTTTGTCAAATGGAATATCTTCAGTGATTACTTTGATATGATCAAAAGTAAATTTGTTAATTGGAACATCTAACAAATCATCAATATCTTTTTGAAATTTTGTAATTCGTGATAGGCCTTCAAGGATTGTCCTGTCACTGATAAACTGATTTGAATTTCCTAATAGAAGTTTTCGTGTTTTATTGTTAAACATCAAATCAAGTATTTCTTTTAGTGGCTCATCACCTTGAAATGAAATTATCTTCTTTTTTGGCATTGAAGAGATGGATAGATCTGTTTTGTATTTTTTTCCAATCTCTAGCATTTTTCTTGCAGAAATTGGAGAGTAACCTCTCGACTCGTTTGGAATCACTGCAAATGCCCGTCTACTATTTTTCCATGTATCCATCAGATCTTTGAATTTTGTTTGTTTACTAACCTGGGGTACATCCTTGAACATTATTTCTTGGACTGTATGCTGATATTGGGAATCACGTGTAGGGTTTTTTCTCAAGTGATCTAAAATGTCATATCCGCCTACAATTCCTATTGATTTTCCATTATCTTGAACTACAAGTGCGTCTATTGTAGATTCCAGATATTGAGCACACATTTCAGTAGCTACCCAAACCTCTCTGTCTTTATCTACAAAAATACAATTTGTACTAGTCAATGTCTCTGGAAATAGTTGCTCTAGTGTTAATTCCATAATTCCTTTGCTTGTAGATTCCATATGCTCTCACTAAAATTATGTCCATTTAGTATTTTAACCGATTCTTGATTATTATGTTAGAAAATCATAAATTTCATTTTATGTCAAATACCATACAAATTCTTGAGTATATCATATCATTTTTGAGAATTAAGGATGGTTGCTTTATGCTATAAAATCAATTACAGATATGCCTCAAGCCATTCCTATTGCAGAAAGAACATTGGGGGAATTATTTTCAAAAAGATTGACTTGGTCACTATGCATCCATATTGACAAAGGAACAGAGGTTTGGGTGGTTTCTGGAATGTTAGTACAATACTTGGAATCTGCTACGGATTCGATAATTGTAAGAGATGAGAAACATGAGCCAATAGGCACTATTGGAGGCAAAGAAATCATGGAAAATCTACTAAAGAATCCCACTTCCAGTTTATTCTATGGAACTAAAGTAGAAGACATTATGGAGCTCAATTCTGTAAAAGTTTCCAAGGATACAAAGTACAAAGATTTGATGAATTTTTGGAAAGAAAGAGGTAGAGCTTATGCGATAATTCCTAACGAGTGGGGATTTTACTCTGCAATTTCTGCACAAAAAGTTCTGGAGATAGGAAAAGGATGTAAAACTGATCTAACTATTGAGGATTTACCAAAAAAGAAACAAGTTACTTTCAAAAAAGTAGACACGTTTGGTGATTTGATTAGTTTGATGTTTGAGAATAAATCTAGAAAAATTTTGTTGGAAGGAACTAACAAGTATCTCAGTGACAGGCTAATAATTGAAACAATATCAGAGAAAATGAAACATCTGAAAGAAACTGACGACTTTCTTAATGAATCGGTAGATATTGTAGAGTTGGAAGAAGCCAAAGTCATCTCAGATAATTTAAAAATTAACCAAGTGTCATCTATAATGTATGATATGGCTCACCCATTTATCATTTACAAGGACTGGCTTGTAACGCCATGGGATATTTGTAATGTGTTGCTATCTCCAAAGATTACAGAGTATGACGCCAAATGATATGTTGACTTTTTCATTTTATGGAATATGAAAAATGATATGCTATAACAAAGTAAGAAATATGAATTCGTAAGCTAAAACCACTGATCTAAATTTTGACTCTTTTTCTCTAGTGCTTTTTTTAATCTGTTAAGGGTTGAGAGAACCCTGTCTTCGGAGAAACTTCTCTCTTTTGCCAAATAGTTTGTAATTCCTTCATAGTCAATATCTCCAAATATTATTTCATCAACATCTGCAACTTCTGGGTTCAAAAAGATATTTCTTATTTGTTTAAAATCAATCCCTTGTAACTGTTCTTGGATTTGTGGAATGTCTTCTAATCTTGAATGCTGCTTTATCATTTTTAATGCAGTTTTAGGACCAATTCTTTCAAATCCATTTGGATTAAAATCTGTTCCAATTAAAATTCCCACATCGATTAATTCCTCTCTTGTTAATCCTAAAGAGTCTAGGGTTTTTTGAGTCTCAATTATTTCTGGGAGAATATCGATGTATGTATTTCTGTTTGGGATTTTTCTTCTTCCACTGTTTGTAAAGTTTCTAACTAGCCTTTTTGCTCCGCACAAAATTGAATCAAAATCTTGACTTGCAGATGCATATGCTTGACCTGTATTTGTTAGATGAGCAGCTGTTGCCTCTCCTTCTGATGGTGCTTCAATGAATGGAATTCCAAATAATGATAAGAGTTGTTTTGATTCTTTTACCATTCCGTCTTTCATGCTAGTAGTCTGCTGTGCATATTTTCTTGCATCTTCCATGTTTCCTTCTGCAATTGCTTTTTCATATTTTACAGTAGCATCTTTTTTGATCTGCTTTCTTCGTTCTATTTCTGCAGTTTTTAGAGATGGTGGTTTGCCATCAAAGACGTATACAGGCTTTATTCCCAATGATAGAAAATTCACATTTCTATACAGTAGACCGCTGAGATGACTAGTTATTCTCCCTTCAGAATCCGATAACTGTAAACCATCTGGGCCTCTGATGCTGGCTAGAAATTGGTAAATTGCATTGTATGCATCAATTGCAATTACTTTGTTTGAGAATGCCTCAAGTGTTGTCTTTTCTCTTACTACCAAGTCTTTGAGGTTTAAACCCATGAATAATCTGTAAAATTTTGTTCTATTTTGTGTTTATCTTTTGGGATATCTTTAGAAATTTTATCTTTGATGGGAAAATTAGTTTTAATAAGCAAAAATTAATCAAAACCACTGTGAGAAAACTTGACATCTACTCTGAATTAGAAGAAAAAATCTTTGAACTCAAAACAAATTCTGATGGAGGGATTGTCAAAATTGTTTCATATTTTCCTCTAACGAATCATGAAAAACAAGAGATTCTAAGATCTTTGGAAAGTGATTCTTTTGATTCATTCTCATCAATTTTCTCTGATTCTGTTAGTGAAGAAGAGTGGAATAGGACTAAAGAAGAGATCAAAAAGAAATTTCATGATGAACTTTTTGAGATTGATAATTCTAGTTGATTTTTTTTCTAATTTGCTTTATTATGGAGAATATTTCAAACAAAATGCCGGGATAGCCAAGTGGTACGGCGGCCGTCTCGAAAACGGCTACGCGTAAGCGTGCAGGGGTTCGAATCCCTTTCCCGGCGTCTTTAATACTTGAAATCTATTCCATAAATTATGGCATTAAATATAATTCCAAATGCTGATGTCTCAAAGACTGATGAATTTCCTTGTACTTCATGCCATACAAATTGTTGTAAAGAGTACGTGATCTTTGTTAATGCACATGATGTTTACAGACTCTCAAGCGGATTGAGAATGGCTCCTGAAAAGTTCCTTGAGATTTATGGGGCAAAAGATTATGATCTTGGAATCAAGGTGAAAGAAGGTTTGTTAGATCTTGCTTTAAAACAAAAAGCCGGTGGTTGCATATTCCTCGAGGAGTCTAAAGATACTTTTCGATGTACTGTAAATGATATCAAGCCAAGTGTGTGCAAATCATACCCATTTCAGATACAAAATGGAAAGTTAACTCAGATGACTGATAAGATGTGTCCTGTTGATTGGGATAATCAAGAATTTGAGAAAATGATGTCAAAACATCTAAAAAATGATGAATATGAATGGAAGTTTTATGATGATCTTGTAGTGGAATGGAACAAAAATCAGGGAATAAAAAAATCTCTCTCTGAATTTCTAAAATTTATGTTGGATAGAGTGAGTCTAGAACAGATAAAATCTTGAAAATCAATTTTTTAGACCGTAGAAAGGATGATTAAAGCAGATAAGGACTGATCTTTTAGAGAATGAGACACAATAAATGATTGATAAATGTAATAGATGCGGTACGCCGTTGGGTGCTGAAAGTAAAAAAACAAAACAGCGTTTTTGTGGTAAATGCAAAAGAAAATTTCAATTATTTTCACATCAGTGACAATGAGCAAAATATCTAAAACTAAATTTTTAGAAAATTAACATCAGTACAAATAGCAGAAGAATCCTAATCAATCATGGGTTTATTTTGTAAAATTTGTAATAATCGAAGAATACCAAAATGGATGAAGGTAGAAAACATGACCTTTTGGCTTTGTGATACCTGCGGGGATTTTGTTGATATTGATGATAAATTCATCCGCAAAGTAGCATGATGATTTAGATGCTGAAAATACTGGGATATATGCAATAATCAAACTAGTAATTTTCTTTTTACACCTTATTTTCTATTTGATTATTTTTTCAGAAATGTTTTTTCTTGAGTATTCTTCAAATTCAATTATCTGTTAGACAGCAGTCATGTGATACTTGTGTGACTTTCTCATATCTTTCATTGAATCCAGTTTCTGGAGTTAGGAAATTACGAAATTGTTCCTTTTTTATTGCCATCTGTAAATCCAAAATTAGTCTTTGCTCATTCATACTCTTTCTTACTTTTTGCTCTGGAGTTCGAAACTTTGTCACACATTCCATTGTACATATTATGACAATATCTGACTTAAGGTCATGTGTGTCACAAATATGACAGCACAACGACTTGTTTTCAAAATGTTTAAAGTGACTTGACTATCAAAATCAGTCATGCCTAAAGAGATCGAATCGAAAATTGAAAACTCTGAATTTTCAAATGCTGATTTGATTGCTCATTTTAGAGAAAAATGCAAAGTTTGTGGTCATCATAGAATCATGCATGACGAATTGGGAAAATGTGAAGGAGTAATGAACAAGCCATGCACTTCTGGCTGTGACAAATTTGAAGCAGAGTGATTAGATTCTGAATTTACAATTCTTTAATAGGATATCTGAGTTATTTTATTTGTGACATCTGAGAACAAAGAGGAGAAAATATATCCACTTGGTTATGAGCCAAAAGTAACACCTGAATCAACAGATCCTAATGTTCGAAATCAATTGCTAGATTTTATTTTACAATCCGGTCCATCTGAAGTTGTAGACACTGATCTGTTTGCAGTAATGGCAAAGAGACGCTCCACTAGAAAGTTTTCAGACAAGCCAGTAGAGACTACAAAAATCGATAAAATTATTGCAGCAGCTGATACTGCTCCAACTGCTGGAAATTATCAGGGGTTTGAAATTTTTTATGTAAAAAGCCCAGAAAAGAAAAAACTTCTAGTCGATGCATGTAACAAACAACCATACGTTGATGCACCAGTTGTTTTAGTTTTTTGCAAAAATCCCGCTAGAGTGAAGTTTGATTTTCCAGATTATGTTTTAAAAAAATTTGCAATACAGGATGCTACTCTAGCTGCTGGTTACTCTCAATTAGCTGCTCAAGCATTGGGATTAAGCTCGATTTGGATTGGAATGTTTGATGAGAAAAAAATTATGAAAATTTTGGATACTGATTTGGTTCCATCATCTGTGTTGTGCATTGGCTATCCTGAACAAACAAAATTCCCAAAGCCTCGAAGAAATCTCAAAGATTTGGTTCATGTCACATGGTAAGCAGTACCTCAAATTGTTGAACTTTAAATAATCATCAATTACTGATAATTCTATGACTGATGCATATGTGATGATCAATTGTGAATTAGGTGCAGAGGCTGAAATCATTGAGAAATTAAAGGAGATTGAGCAAGTAAAAGATGTCTTTGAAACAATTGGCACTCATGATATGATGGTAAAATTACAAGCCGAAAATTTCGAAAAGGTTAGAGAAATAGTATCTTGGAATATCCAAAAACTTCCAAAGGTACGTTCTACTGGAACTCTCATAAAAAA
>JBFIEJ010000008.1:0-27455 GCA_041603475.1 Candidatus Nitrosopumilus sp.
TTCACCATTAGCATCAGTTGTTTCAGGAACCTTTTCCATTACCAAACTCAAATCTGCTTGAATAGCAGTCAAATGAGCTCTAATTGCAGATGGATCTGAGGAACCAACAATTCCATCTAGATGACCCCTAATCCTATCTAGTGGGTAAATGTCTGTATTGTATCCATAGATTGCCATAAATCCACCAAAAACAATGATTGCGATAATTCCCATCATGGAAAGTTTGTAAACTGTATTTGCCATTTTTTCCTTCTTAGTTCTTACCCTAGTAACACTTGATTTATTTCTTTTAAATCGTGTATGAGACAAGCTCATGTAGGCAATATAGAAAAATCCCGTAGCCTGCAATCCTATAATGGGTACAAAGATAGGATTATTTGAAAAAATTGCGATAAAGATTCCAAGGATACCATAGACTCCAAAGAAGATCTCAAGTAATGTTATTTGAGAGAAGGGTAAATTGTAAGCATTATCCTTCCAATCATCTTTTGTTTTTAGCATCCCATACTTTGGGGTACGTAGAAATTCATTTTTCTTTCCTAGTACTGCATCAAAAACTGCAACGGTATTATTTACAGACATACCAGCATTGTAAATCAATAATGCAGGCAGAATCTTTGCTTTTGATTTCCAAGATTTGTGATACATGCTTTGAATAATCATAATGTATGCACCAGGCCCCATAGCAAGATATGTTGCAATTGTTAGGGCAGGAAGAAAGCTTACCACATAAAGATTAACTTGTCCTGCAAGCAATATCGGTAATGCTAAGAATTGTATTAGCATAAGAGGATAAACAATATGTCTTGTAAGTTGTATGAAGGCTTGAATTTTTGCCTCTACTGCAACTTTACGTTTTAGAGCAATATCTGTAAGTAGTTTAATGGCACATTGAATGGAACCTTTGGCCCAACGAAACTGCTGTCTTTTTGCAGCATTCATTTGTACAGGAAGTTCTGCATCAACTACGATGTCAGGAAGAAATACACATTTCCATCCTTTCATTTGAGCTCTGTAACTTAGATCAAGATCTTCAACTAGAGTTGCAGTATGCCAGCCTCCTGCATCTTCAATACAATCTCGTTTCCAAATACCAGCTGTACCATTAAAATTCATAAATAAATGGGAATTGCTCTTTGCTTTTTGCTCAATAAGAAAATGAAAATCAAGACTAAGTGCTTGTGCTTGGGTAATTGCAGAATAGTTTTCATTTACATGTCCCCAACGACATTGAACCAACCCTATTTTTGAGTTTGAGAAATGCGGAATTGCACGTTTTAAAAACCAAGTAGGAGGAATAAAATCAGCATCAAAAATGGCTACAAGTTCAGTGTCGGTGCTTTGCATTGCATGCTTTAAAGCACCTGCTTTGTACCCTTTTCTCGTTCCCCTTCTAACATGCTCAATCTGAAAGCCTTGTTTTTTGTAATCGTTGACAGCATCACCAAGCAACTCTACAGTATCATCATCTGAATCATCTAAAACCATGATTCTCATTTTTTGTTTTGGATAATCCAAATTGCATACTGCATCAACTAATCTTTTTGCAACATACTTTTCATTGTAAATTGGAAGTTGAATTGTTATTGAAGGAGTTCCCCAATCAGTTGTGGAAAGAATATCTTTTCTTTTTCTTGAAAGATATGCCAGATAGTAAAAATTGCAAGTGTATGCAGTAATAATAATAGCTGATAAAATGAATAGATCAAATACAAATTGACTGAAAGGGTTGATTGGCATATCCCTAGTCTCTCAGAATGACTAATCGCTATTTATAGTTGCAAAAATTAAAACTATTTTTGCTCATAGATCTTGATTGCTTGGGGCGGACATACACCTTCACAAGCAAGACAGAATATACAGTCAGGCTCTTTGGACATCAATGGTTTCTTTTCAGATGCAGGATTTCCAGGAGTGTCAAACCATTCATAGACTCCAACAGGACATGCTTCTATGCACCCACCATCAGCAATACAAATATCATAATCAACCGAGACAAATTCTCCCCAGACACCCATTATACCATTACTAGTTCCTTTTCTGCCCCATGTTTTGATAGTGTGTTCAGGGGCCTCATATGGAGCTGAAGGTTTTAGTTTTGATTTGTATTCAACATCAATTGGACCGGGTTTAGCACCATCTGGAATTTCAATGTCAGCATCATCTTCTTCAGCATCTTCTTCAGTAGCTTCAACTGGTTTTGGTTTAGCGCCAAGAACAATCTTTGCTAATGGGGTAAGTTCTTCTAATTTTTGAATTGCAGCAACCTCGGATATCTTTTCAGTTTTTGCAAAGTATGAAACCATCTTGTCAGCTAAGATAGTATTTCGTAAAATAGTATCAATAACCATTTTTGCAAAATGGTCTGCCTTTTTTCTATAATCTTTAACCCAGTTTGGGTCTCCAAATTTTTCAATTGGGAATATTTGATAAATAATATCGACAACTTCGCCACTTACAATTTCAACTGTAACTGACAAGTCAACTTCCTCGTATCCTTTTGCATCAGGATCATCCATGTTTTGCTCTTTCCAGCGATAGGTTGCATAGATTCTATCTGCATACATGTCCATTTCAAAAGCCTTTTTGAGACCATCATGAACTGATTTTAGTTCAACTGGATCTTCTAATTTAATTGGTAATCTGTAAAGTCCTAATTTGAAACCATGTAATGGATAAACACCACGTTTAGCAGTTGGAGCCTCCATTGACCAAACTCGATCTTTTAACAGTAAGGACATTTGACTTTAATGATTTGATTTTATTTAAAAAGGTTATCAGTCATCGTCCTCAGGACAGGTCAGTTCTCTAAGCTCAGTATACTTTTTCTCCATTGCCTCTGCATGAATCACTACTTGAGATAGATCAAAAGAGTCCTTTGAAAAATACCATCTAATTGGAACCCAATGACCAATGCCATCCATATCATGGATCATTCCTTTATCGGCTTTAGTGTTGAGTTTTTCATCTATTGATGTCTCCTTAATTGTAAGACCTCGTTTAGTTTTATCCTCCAAGATAAAATCAGTCTTGCCATCTTTAACAAAATAGAAGGAACCTTTCTTTAACACAGGAAGGTCTAAGAGCAATTTATTTTTCCACAGGATTTCCTATCATATTTCCCCATTCAGTCCAAGAACCATCATAGTTTCGAACTTTGGGATATCCAAGTAGATATTTCAATACAAACCAACTGTGAGAAGATCTCTCTCCAATTCTGCAATAACAAATTACATCCTTGTCAGGAGTCACACCTTTTGGTTCATAATTTTGTCTTAATTCTTCTACAGCTTTGAATGTTCCATCTGCATCATTAACTGCTGTTGCCCAAGGAATATTGTTTGCATTTGGAATGTGTCCACCTCTTTGTGCATGCTCCATCGGATATTCTGGAGGAGCTGTGATCTGACCAGTAAATTCTGCAGGTGATCTTACATCAACCATTACAGTGTCTTCTTTTCCAAGTGCTCTACTTACATCAAACAGATAAGCACGTAATCCTTCATCTGGTGGTTGCGCAACGTATGTTGTTGGATTAATTTGTGGTTCATTTGTAGTATAATCTCTATTTTCTAATTCCCATTTTTTTCTGCCACCATTCATTATCTTTAGATTTTCATGTCCATAAATTTTGAAAACCCAGAAAACAAATGCCGCAAACCAATTGTTAAAGTCACCATATAGAATTACTTCTGTATCAGATTTTATTCCATTTTTTGACATTAGTGCTTCAAATTGCTTTTTACTAATGATATCTCTAGTAACAGGATCATTGATGTCTCGCTTCCACCAAATTAGGGTAGAACCATTAATGTGACCTTTTTGATATCCATTTACAGGATCATAATCAACTTCAACTAATTTTCTATTTTCATTGGGAGGATTTTGTGATACCCATTCCGTATCTACTAAAACTTCGGGATGTGCGTAACTCATGTTTTTTACGGAATTGTTTTCATACTTAATTGTTTTTCCAGCATGTAGAGAAAATATCATTTTTATGTAAATAGCATTCAGAAGAACTGCTTGAAATTACAAAAAGTTGCAGTGGTTAGCAAGGTTGGATCTAAAGATTCTGAGAAAGCCGCAAGAGATGTGACAAAAAAACTTTTAGCAAAAAAATCTACAGTATACACTATCTCACCTATTGAAGTAGAAGGAGCCAAAACAGTTGAAACTTTAGAAGAATTAAAAAAAATAAAACTAGATTTAGTAATTACCCTAGGGGGAGATGGTACTACTCTCAGAGTTTTTAGAAATCTGCAAAATGAAACACCAATTCTAACAATCAATGTAGGAGGAAACAGAGGAATTTTGTCAGAGATTACTTATGATGAAATTGATAATGCATTAAATCAAATTTTAAAAGACAGATTCTTTTTGGATAAAAGAACCAGAGTCACTGCAACATGTGGAGGTAAAGAATTTCCACCAGCACTAAATGAAATATACATCAGTAGAGCAAACTTGACTAAAACTGCAGAGATAGAAATTAAATTTCAAAACGATACAGTAAAACAGAAAATGGATGGAGTCATTATTGCAACACCTAGCGGGTCAACTGGACACTCTTTTTCGTTAGGAGGCCCAATTTTACATGAGAGTTTAGATGTATTGATAATTACTCCAGTTGCTCCAGTGTACAGACTAGAATCAATTGTTGTTCCTGATGAAAAAATAGAGATCATTTCTTCTCATGATTGCAACATTGTAATGGATGCACAAGTAGTAAAAACAGCAGGGTATGAAGAACCAATAATAATTAAAAAATATAATAAGCCAGCAGTCTTTGTTAGATTAAAGAAACGAGGACTAAGACAGATGAGTAAGCTTGGATTTTAGAATTTTAGATGCCAGTGCATTTTATGCTGGAGTACCATTTAGATCAGACAATGATTGTTATACCACATCTCTAGTTTATGATGAAATAAAACACATAAAGAAAAATCATGATGCGCTTGGAACTTTACTTGAAACTAATCGATTAAAGATCATGGAACCAGACAAGGAATCAACAGAAGCTGCTATCAAAGCAGCCAAAGATACGGGTGATTTTCAACAATTATCAAAACAAGATATTTCAATTATAGCACTATGTATCGAAACAAAGGGTGAGATTATCAGTGATGATTTTGCCATTTCAAATGTTGGAAAGAATTTAGGATTAAAAATTTCACCAATTATGACTCAAGGTATTGAAGATGTTGGAGTTTGGGTACATTATTGCCCTGGATGTAGAACAAATCATCCAAATGGTAAGGAATGTCCAATGTGTGGCACACAATTAAAAAGAAAATTACTCAAGGGGAAATCGCTTTCCGTTCCACTCAACGAATGAGCCATCATACAATTTCAGATTTTTCAACGAATTTAATCACATCATGTATCATGCAAAGTTGTTTGGTTGGATTCTTTTAGAAACTTACTTTTAGTGTCAAGCATTTTTTTAATTTTTTTGGCTCTTGCCTCACCCAAACCTTCTACTTTCCCCAATTCAGATGTTGTTGCAGTAAATACCTTCAATGGAGTACCAAATTTTTCAAGCATCCTAACAGCAAATTTTTCTCCAATACCTGGTAGGCTACAAAGAGAAGACAATTGTTGTCTTTCCAGATTTGAGGATTTTTTTATTTTTTTAAGATATGGTCCCTTACTAGTCTCTTTTCGAGAACACATTGATACGAGTAATTTAGCAGTATGTGTGGCACTTGGTGTTGGAATCACTGGAATCTTAAAATCAAGAACAACAGTAGATATTGCACCATAAAATATCAAAGGATTGTCAGTTATTTCTTCAATCTCATCAACATTTCCTTCCATCAAAACAATTGGATGCTCAAAGTGCTCCTTTAGTCTAGAGCATTGATCAAAAAGTCGGCCATCAAAAACAGATGCCATGAGATCACGAATACTTTTTCTCTCAACGACAGTTTCAGGGGCAACAATGTAATCCCCTATTGGAAGTGTCTTCATCTCAATGTTTAATCCAACAGATTTGAGAAGTTCAGGAATTCCACTTTTTCGTTCTCTCTCATCTACAACAATTCTAAGATTTTCTAATTTCACAAATAATCATTGTAAAGAATTCTTAATATCTTATATGAAATTGGAATGATAGATTATTTTCTAGGATTGTCTTCTGCAGGAGGGGGGTTTGCTGAGCCTGATTTCATCATTTCAGTAATTTTTGCTTCTTGCTCTTTGAGAGTTTCCTTTACACGTATTTCTTGTTTTTCTAAAACGGTTGCTCTAGTTTTTGCCATTTCGTGTTTTTCTTCTAATTCATCAATCAGTTCTTTTTTAGTTGATTTTATCAAAACTGTACCTGCTTGTTTGTAAACAGCATCACCTTCTGCCACTTTTTTTAATTCTTCAAGTGCCTTTTGAGTTTCTGCTTTTTCCATCTCGAGGTGTTGTTTTTGAGTCATGATTGATTGAAGATTTTGTTGTGATTGTTGTAATTTCATCAATTGTTCTTGAAGCCATGGAGGCATTTGTGGTGAGGACATGTTTATTCAAAAAATTTATTTCATTATATCTTTACCGATTCAATTGAATCATAACTTGCCTGAATTAGCCTAAGAGTAGAATTCAGATTTGCCCTTAAATGAGGTAAATGATCAGAATCTACAAATATTGTAATTTTGTCATCTAGTTTTATTTTTGTTTTAACAGGATTTTCAGGATAAAAATCATTATCAGTATTTACAGAATCAAAAATTGCTTTTGTCTTTTCTTTAGCATCAATTGTAATTTTTGCACTAAAGCTTAATGTCATAAGCAGTTCCAGCCACTTTATAGCTGCATTTTTTACAAGACCATATTCCAACAGCATCTCGACTGAATGTTTTAGAACCACATTCAGGGCAAGTTCTTTTTTCTTTTAGTTGTAAATGGATTTTAGTATACTGTTTTCTAAGCTTAATTCCATATCGAGCACCTAGTCCTTTAAGAGATTTTTTTGCTTTTGCCATCTTATTGACCTGCCTTTTGAGCTTCTTTTAATTTTTCTCTTATTTTTGCACCCACACGAACAGAGATTTCTCCACATTTTACAATTTCATCTAAGGTAAAGCCATCACTGCCACCTTTCTGTAAAGCGCAGATATTTCCATCAGAATCACTGGTAATAGTTACTCGGGCATCCATGCTAGCCCATTCATCGCCATTTGGATCAACTATGATGTGATTTCCAATTTTTCCCATGGTTACTGATACTGGGATTGTAGTTATTGGGACAGCCATATCTTCACCCTCAACTTGTGTTGGAACATCATCTACCATATTCCATTTTGGAGATTTTGATGATAACAATGCAGCAGCTGCAGCATAAGAGCATGCATCAAATAGATTTCCATCATAATCAACAACAACATTATCGGCAAAGACACCTACAACAGATTTGTCTTTTGCAATTACTAGTTGTGATAAATCTACCATGTGACTCTCTCTAATTCCTCTATCAACAACTCTTGCCAATTCAATTACATCAGGACCTGGAGGTCCAGTTTCAACAGTTGGATGAGATAATGGTAATAGTTCAGCAGTACAAATGAAAATTCCTTTGTCACCCATATCTGGAAATGGTCTATCAGGTTGAATTTTTACTCCACATATGACTTCAGTTTCACCTAGTCTAACTCTTGCAGAACCATTTGCTTTAGGAATTGCATTGACTTCGATTGAAACATCTCTTGGTTCATCTAGTGCTCTGCCATCAGTTCTTTTTCCTTGTTCTAACAATTCAAGAATTTGTGTCTTTTTTAATTCATCAAGAACAGAAGTAGAAGCCATTTCTAATCTCCTCCATTTCCAAAGTATTTGTCATGTAGTGCTTTCTTTTGTAAATCATAAACGAGTTTGCAACCTTCAACACCAACTTGAACACATTTCTTATATTCTTCTGGAGTTAGAACGCCATCTAATTGTAATAGTGTTATTTTTTCAAGACTAGGCATATAACCAATTGGCATATCTGCTTGACCTGCTTGATCTTCTTCATTGTTTACATCAAGAATAACAGTATCAGCTACTTTTCCTGCTGCTATGGCTGCCACCATATCTCTCATCGGAATTCCAGCATCAGCTAATGCTACAGAAGCTGCAGTAAGTGCTGCACATCTTGTTCCACCATCAGCTTGTAAAACTTCAATAAATACATCAACTGCAGTTCTTGGGAATTTTTCCAACATGACTGCAGGTTCTAATGCCTCTTTGATTACTTTGGATATTTCTATTTCTCTTCGAGAAGGGGCAGGATTTTTTCTTTCTCCAACTGAGAAAGGTTCCATATGATATCTAACTCTTAAAATTCCTGTATCAGTATTTGACATGTGTTTTGGATGAACATCTCTTGGACCAAACACACCAACTAAGATTTTGTTATCGCCAAATTCAATGTAAGCAGAACCATCTGCATTTTTTAGTCCACCAGCTTTGATCATGATTCGTCTTGGTTCATCTACTTTTCTACCATCACAACGAATACCATTCTCGTCCAATAGGACCATTGTTGCGTCTCTTCCGCCCATTATGATTCACCTTTTGATTCTAACATTTCTTTCACTTGATCAGTCAAATTAGCAACATGTGCTTTCTCATCTACCATTTGGATTGCTTTTTTAGCCTTTAATAATCCCTCGGGCGATTCACATGAAACTACAACCCAGCCGTTTTGTCCAATTGTGATTGCAGCATTGGTTGCCATCTCTATAGTTTGAATCATAGTTCCTCTTTTGCCTATTAATCGAGGCACCTTACTTGGTGAAATTTTGACCAAGTCTCCTGAATCAATTTTTCCCAAATCTCTATCAGAAATGGTCACAAGTGGATCTCGGGTTCTATCAAAATTTGCAATTCTTGCAGCTACAAGATCTCCGGATTTTAGTTTAGATGAAAGTTCATCTGCATGAGCAGAAAAATCACGTCCAAAGACATCTTGTGCCGGTAAAAATCCAACATAGCAAGAATTGATATCCAATTCCCAAGATAGTGATGTGTGGGATATTACTTTACCAATTACAAGATCATTTATTTTTGGAATGTATTTTCCAGTTAATGGTATTACCTTAACAGAGTCATCATAAATTTCTGAGATTCCAATAGTTGTAGAAATTATCTTATTGCCTTCAAGAATTACATTTTGTTCAGGTCTGAAAGGTCCGGTGGTCACCACATCGCCTGGAATAACATATTTTCGCTTATTATCCATTATTTCATTACCTCAACTGTAGCAGAACCTTTGGTTATAGAGCCCAATCTATCTATCACGTTTGGCCTTGCTGCAGCGGGTATTTCAAGTATTGCTTTTAGAGAACCATTATTTTGCCATTCTTCTTTTTTTAGAGAACCCACAGATTTTAAAACTGCATATGATTGAGAAGCATATTGTGCTGGAATTATGATCTCCAAATTTAGATTCTCAGATTTTAGAGCAATGATAGAACGTAATTTTTCCACAATGTCTTTGACTTGATCATCCACTCCTTTATGAGGATCAATTGAAATTCGTGCATCTTTCATTGCTTGCTCAACTCTCAATGGAGGATGAGGCAAGTGTGTTCTAGGATCGACATATGTTTTGGCAATAAATGTAACAATCTGTTTTCTCTTATCCTCTATCATCTTTCGTCTTTGATCAGTTGTAAGATTAAGCTCACCTTTTTGAAGAATTATTTGTGCAATTTCAGTCTGGTCTTCAGTTTTGAAAGCTTTGAGTAATTTTTCACTTGAAGGTCTCGTACCTTTTCCAGAATCAGTGTAAATATCATCTGAAACTAAAACTGCTGAGATATCCTTTTTCTTTCCTAGCTTGTAATCTAATGCAGGATCTGGTTTCACCATTATCTCAAATTTTTCGCCTTCATAGGAATATCTTACCACTGTAACATCGGCCATTTCTAAATTACGTATGTGGATTTGCTATTTATCTGTACTAAGTATTTGTAATATAGCAAAGTCAATTGCAAGGTTTACTGTCTGAAAACAGCTTACGGTTTACCATTTTCTTTCTATTTCTATAAGTTATCAGATGGTATCGAATTATGTTTTTGAGTTTCTCTTCTATGGATAATTCTTCCTCGATACATATGGATAAAAAATCAAGATAATCTTTATCCTTTACATCAATCTCCACTTTTCTCAATTTAGCACCTGAATCCTAATTGTACTTTCATCTCTTGAGATTAGTTTAGCATGAATTACACAAAATCTCATGATTTGCTTACAATAGGGTCTTCTATTCCCTTCTTCAAAATGATAAAACATCACCTGAGTAAAAGCCTCAGTATCACACCCCAACATATTGCAAATCATGAGATCATTAACTAGGAATTGCAGAGGCTAAAAGGCTAGGTTATAGTAAAAACAGAGTTGGGGGTTTGACTAAAAAATTGAATCACACGTAAAACTAGCTAGATTTTTATGTGGACTTTGAAGATTTTCTTCAAGATTTGTCATCCTTAGAAGTAATTAACAAAGATAATCAAAAGATAGCTGTAAAGCTAAAAGGTGTTCCATTACAGTATGCAAATGCACTTAGACGTGTATGTCTAAATGGAGTTCCAGTCTTTGCAATTGATACAGTAGACATTATTGAAAATTCATCAGTATTACCAGATGAAGGTTTGGCACATAGATTAGGCTTAATTCCATTAAAAACAGATTTGACGAGATTCAATGAGCCATCAAAGTGTGAATGTCAAAGTGAAACTGGTTGTTCTAATTGCAGGGTCATGTTAGTTTTAGATTCAGGAGATTCAGACATAACAAGAAGTGTGCTTACAAACGAATTGTCATCTGAAGATGATTCAGTAAAACCAACTTCAGATAAAATACCAATAGTTCAACTAGCACCAGGTCAAAGAATCAAAGTGGAATGTTATGCAAGACTTGGACGTGGAACAGAACATGCCAAATGGAATTCTGCAAATATATCAATGCTAACTGAAACTGACAAAGAGGATGAACGAGTCCTTACAGTAGAATCAACAGGAGCATTAAATCCAGAACAAATTATTCTTGCCGGAGTAGATGAAGTAAATAGTAGATTAGGCGAATTCAAAGAAATGATCAGCCAAATCGAAGAATAAACTAAGCATAGACATTATATTTGGGTTTCAAACCGCATTATTCACATGACTAGTCAAGTCGTTATACGCATGGCAAAGGATCTAAAGAAAGCATCAACAAAAAATGATGCTCCAATTTGGGCAAAATTGGCCGAATATGCATTAAAACCATCAATTGCAAGAAGAGATATCAATTTGAACAGAATTGGACAGTTAACAAAAGAGAACGACACAGTAGTATTTCCAGGAAAAGTATTAGGAACTGGTACTATCCCACATAAAATTACATTATGCTCATTTTCAATTTCAAATTCAGCAGCAAATAAAATTATAGAGAATGGTGGAAAACTAATCAGTTATTCAGATTTAATCGAACAAAATCCTACAGGAAAAGGAGTCGTATTACTTGGCTGATCAAGAGACAGTTTTCCGAACAGACAGACCAATCGTAGTAGATGGTACAAATCACATAGCTGGAAGACTATCATCACAAGTTGCAAAATTATTACTCAAAGGAAATAGAGTTTCCATAGTTAATTGTGAAAAAATTATGCTAAGTGGAAGAAGAGATAACCACATTAAAGAATACAGAGAATTTTTAGAAATCAACAGTGTAATTAATCCAAAACACGGTCCTGTACACCCAAGAAGACCAGATACAATTATCGCAAAAATGATTCGTGGAATGTTACCATATGATAGAAAACCATCAGGAAAATCATCACATCAAAAACTGAGAACATACATTGGCTCTCCAAAAGAACTAAAATCAATTGAGAAAATCCAATTTGAAAAAGCTAAAATAAAGAAATCTCCATCAAACTATACGACAATGGGAGAATTAAGCAGAGTAGTAGGGTGGACTGAATGACAACACCAAAAACTGAAATTTATTTTGCAACTAGAAAAACATCTAGTGCACATGTTTACATTACTAAAGGACAAGGCAAGATTAGAATTAACAATGTACCAGTAGAAATGATTCCACAAGAGACTGCTCGTGAAGTAATTTTAGCACCACTAGAAATTAGTGGGGATTTGAGAGACAAGATAGATATTTCTGTCAGAGTCAGAGGCGGAGGTTTCATGGGACAAGCCAGTGCAATAGCAACTGGAATTTCAAGAGCACTAATCGGATGGACAAAATCAAAAAAAGACCCCAAGGATCATCCATTCCCAAAATCAACTAGAGAAGACCTTAGAAAGAGAATCACAGATTTTGACAAATATCTAATCAGCGGCGATGCCAGACAAAAAGAACCAAAGAAATTTGGCGGACCTGGCGCTAGAAGAAGAAAGCAGAAATCTTACCGTTAGACTGTGAAGGCTGTAATTTTAGCAGGTGGCAAAGGCACCAGAGGCAAGCCATATACAGAATATTTTCCAAAAGCAATGTCCCCAATTGATGGTAGGCCGTTAATTGATTACATTGTAAAATATCTAAAATCATTCAATTTTGTAAAAGAGATCATCATTGTTTCAGATTATAATGGATTGGGAGGACAAATCAAAAACTACTATGGAACACAGAAAGGGATCACTTTTGTGCAAGACTCACAAAGTGGTACCGGTGGAGATTTGCTCCATATTGAAAAGAGACTAAGTGGAGAATCAGAATTTTTGTTATGGTTTGTAGATAATCTATGTGCAATAGATCTAAAAAAGATGAGACAGACATTTAGAGATAAAAAAAGCACTGCATGCATTGCTACAAGAACAAAGAGAAAAGAAGAAACAGGATTTGCAATAGTAAAAGACGGAATAATTAAAGAATTTAAAGAAAAACCAGTAATGAAATTACAGCTATCAGAATGTTTAGGGATTTACATTCTCGGAAAAGACATCATAAAGAGAATCAAAACAAAGAAAAAACAAAAAGAGATCAATTTGTCTTTTGATATTTTGCAGCAATTATCAAAAGAAGATAAGATTAGTGCTTATGACATCGAAGATTTAGATTGGATTGATGCAGAATCTCCAATGGTAATAGAAAGAAATGGAAAAACCGTAAAGAAGATCATAAAACAGATGGGATTGTAGATTTTTTTTCAAACTCAGAAATCTTGTCTTCAAATTGAAATGTTTGTGCAATATCATCTAACCCTTCTAAGAGAATTTTTTTCTTGTGAGGATCAATATTGAAAGGAATGTCATCAGATGAAGTTTTTATGATTTGATTTTCCAGATCCACAGTAATTGGTTCAGTCTCTTTTTGCAACCTATCAACAATTTGCTCATCAATAGAAATGGGCAAAACACCATTTTTGAAGCAATTACTAAGGAAAATATCTGCAAAAGAAGGGGCAATTACTACTGAAAAGCCATAATCCAGTAGTGCCCAGACAGCATGCTCTCTACTAGAACCACAACCAAAATTATCCCCAGCTACTAAAATTTTAGAATTATCATATTTTGAGTCATTTAATACAAAATCGGATTTCAAAGATTCATTTTCATCATAACGCCAATTGTAAAAGAGGAATTTACCAAATCCTGATTTTTGAACTAATTTTAAAAATTGTTTTGGAACAATTTGATCAGTATCAACATTTACCTTATCAAGTGGAGTCACAATACTTGTTACAGATTTAAATTTCTCCATTTTAACTCAAATCCAGTTCTCTTACATCTACAAAGTGACCTTTGATTGCTGCAGCTGCTGCCATAACAGGACTAACTAAATGAGTTCTACCACCAGTTCCCTGTCTTCCTTCAAAATTTCTATTTGATGTACTAGCACATCGTTCACCGGGAGAAAGAATGTCAGGATTCATTCCAAGACACATGCTACATCCCGCCTCTCGCCATTCAAAATTAGCATCAATGAAAATTTTATCAAGACCCATCTCTTCGGCTTGTTTTTTCACCATCTGAGAACCTGGAACAACCATTGCTCTTACATGTGGAGAGATTTTTTGTCCTTTGATAACTTTGGATGCCTCAATTAGATCCTCTAATCTTGCATTAGTACATGAACCAATAAACACTCTATCTATTTTGATGTCTTCAATTGGAGTTCCAGCATCTAAATCCATATACTCAAGAGCTTTCTCAGCTCCTTTCTTTTGATTAGGATCACCTTTAGAAAATTCTTCAGGAGTTGGAATTGGTTCTGTTACATCACAAGTCATTCCAGGATTTGTTCCCCAACTAACTTGAGGTGCAATATCATCAATGTGTAAAACAAATTGTTTCTCAAATTTTGCGTCACTGTCTGATTTTAGATTTTCCTTCCAAGAATCAACTAGAGATTCATAATTTTTTGGAGTATATTTTCGTCCTCTTAAATAATCAAAGGTCTTCTCATCAGGAGCTATCAGTCCTGCACGGGCTCCAGCCTCTATGGACATATTACAAATTGTCATTCTCTGCTCCATTGAAAGATCAGTAATTCCTTCTCCACGATATTCAATTACTGTGCCTGTTCCACCCCCAGTTCCTATGTTTTTGATAATAGAGAGTACAATATCTTTTGCAGTTACTGCATGAGGATTTTTCCTTTTTCCTTCAACTCTAATTTCAAAGGGTTTGGGCTTTTCTAACCACATAGTTTGAGACGCCAAGACATGCTCAACATCGCTTGTTCCAATTCCCAATGCAAGTGCACCAAATGCTCCATGAGTTGAAGTATGACTATCACCGCAGACAATAGTAGACCCAGGCAAAGTGATTCCCAACTGAGGGCCAATAACGTGAACAATTCCTTGATTTGGACTGTTAATGTCAAATAGAGTAATTCCAAAATCTTTACAGTTTTTTTCTAATGTTTGAATTTGTACTGCAGATGTTTGATCAAGGATAGGAAGAGTTCTATCACTAGTGGGAACATTATGATCCATTGTAGCAATAGTAAGATCAGGGCGTCTAACTTTTCTTTGATTCATTCTCAATCCATCAAATGCTTGAGGTGATGTTACTTCATGTACAAGATGTCTATCAATGTAAATTAGTGATGGTTCATTTTGTTTTTCAACAACAAGATGAGAGTCCCAGATTTTTTCAAAAAGAGTTTTTCCCATTTTAATCCTGGTCTGGCTTGTATTTGAAGAGACCACCAGCTGCAATTATCTTTCCAATAATTTCTGAAAATGGTTTCATTTTGTATTTTTCATTTTTGGTAAGATTGGTAATTTCATTTGCAGAAATATCAATATTAATTTCATCACCTTCTGAAATTCCGTTGTAAGCATCTTCATCAATTTCAATAGGTAACAAAAATGCACCATCAACTGAATTACGATAAAAAATCCTTGCAAAAGATAATGCAAGTACTGCTTTAACACCGGAATGAGACAATGCAATTGGAGCATGTTCTCTTGATGAACCACATCCAAAATTTCGTCCAGACAAAATAAAATCACCTTCCTTTACTTTAGAATGAAAATCAGGATCCAATCCCTCCATAGCGTGTGTAGCTAGTTCAGCATAATCATGAACTTTGAGATATTGACCGGGAATAATCACATCTGTATCGATGTTATCTTGTGCGTATTTTATGACATTTCCTTTCATTTCAAATCCCTCGGATCAGTGATTTTTCCTGTTACTGCAGAAGCTGCTGCAACTAATGGGGATGAGAGGTACGTTTGAGATTCAACATGTCCCATTCTACCTGGGAAATTTCTGTTTGTTGTACTAATACAAATCTCATCTTTAGCCAAAACCCCCATATGAGCACCACAACATGCTCCACAAGTTGGGGGACCCACAGTTACTCCGGCATCTAAGAAAATTTTCAACAGACCATTTTCCATTGCTCTTTGATAAATAGAAATTGCTGCAGGTAAAATTTCAGTTCTAATTTTCACTTTTCTTCCTTTAAGGATTTTAGCTGCAGCTTCCAAATCTTCGTATTTAGCTCCAGTACATGAACCAATGTATGATTTATCTAATTCAACAGATGGGGCTTCTCTAACTATCGAGATATTTTCTGGAGAGAATGGTTTTGCAACAATAGGTTCCATTTCAGAAGCTTCGTATTCAAATATTTTTGCATATTCTGTATCATCATCTCCTTTAATCAAACTTAGATTTGTAGCACCTCTACTAGATAGATAATCAATTACTTTTTGATCAGGCTCTACTATCCCATTTTTTGCACCAGCCTCTGTAGTCATATTACATAAAGTCAATCTACTTTCAACAGACATTTCATCAATTCCACTTCCTCCAAATTGCATTGTCTTGTAAGCACCCCCATCAGTTCCAATATCGCCAATTATTTTCAAAATTAGATCCTTTGCCATCACATGATCAGGTAATTTTCCATTTAGCTTAAAGTATAGAGTTTCTGGAACCTTAAACCAAATTTTTCCATTTAGTAGAACATATGCAACATCAGTGTGTCCCAAGCCACAAGCAAAGGCACCTAATGCTCCGGTTGTATTTGTATGAGAGTCCCCTCCAACATAGACATCACCAGGTTTTACCATGGCTTCCTCATGAGATAATGTATGGCAGATACCGTATTGACCCATTCCATATTTGAAATGTTTCTCAATACCATATTGCTTGGTAAATTTTGATAATTTTACAATATTTTCAGCAGATACTTTTTCAGCAGAAGGAACAAAATGATCTTCTGCAACCCAAACTTTTGTAGGATCCCATAATTTATCAACAGAGATTCCTTGTTTCTTTAACTTATCAAAGACCTTGATTACGCCTGGTCCGGAAACATCATGAACCATAACCTTGTCAACATTAGCAAAAATTACATCATCAGGTGAAACTTTAGGTTTTCCTGAAGCACGTGCAAGAATCTTCTCAACAATATTCATAATGAAAAAAGCTTGTTCTACAGATTAAAAGCTTTTCAGAACAATAAAAAAGAAAAGAATACTCGTAATATTGTGCAATTAACAGTTTTACCACTTTTAGCAGAAAGAAAGGATAGTGAATTTGATGTTTTTGAGGCACTAGAAGATACTTTGGAAAAAAATGATGAAAAATTGCAAGACGGGGATGTCATAGTGATTTCAACAAAATACATTTCAAATTCTCAAGGAAGAATTATAGATTTACAGAAAATTCGACCATCAGACCAAGGATTAGATATTTCTAGAAAATATCAGTTAAAGCCAGAAATTGCAGAAGTAATAATCAGAGAATCCGATAAAATATTTGGAGGTATTGGTGGATTTGTAATCACTTCTTCAGATAACATTATGGCGCCAAATGCTGGAATTGACAAATCAAATGCAAAAAAAGACAAAGTAATTCTTTATCCTACTAATCCTTATCTAATTGCTGAAGAACTTCGCAGAAAGATTTTCTTAAAGAAGTTAATTCATGTTGGAATAATTTTAGTTGATAGCAGATTAATGCCAGCAAGAATTGGAACATCAGGAATTGCAGTAGCATGTGCAGGAATTGAACCTGTTTTAGATATGAGATCTAAAAAAGATCTAGATGGCAATCCATTGAAAGTTACTTTTCAAGCAGTGGTAGATAATCTTGCAACAATAGCAAATCACAAGATGGGAGAAGGTGCAGAATCAAAACCTTTTGCAATAGTTAGAGACTCAGGGGCTAAACTCACAGATAGAAAAATCAGTCCTTCAGAGATGGCAATATCACCAGATCAGTGCGTCTACGTAAGAGGATTATCAAATCCACCTTAAGAATAATGATTTTTGAGTTGTCCTTTAAATAGAGGTTTTTTGGTTGACAAAATAATGGAATACCTCACAACTTACCCTAAAACAATTTCATTTCTAGATGGAATAAAACACAGAATTGATGTGGATAGTAAAGAGGGCGTAGAGCAGCTACACATTGTTGTTAAAAAAAGTTTTGAGGATCTTATGAAAATTTTCACAGAAGAGGGTTTCACTAAAGTAAAATTCGAACATAAACAACCAGACCAAATAGGAAATGGTCTTAATCTAAAATTAAAAAAACCTTGGGAGATGCATGTTAGAATGGTTGATCTAAAAAAAGGATTGATTGGAATTCATGCAGAAGTTGAGGTGTCAAGAGATTATCTACAACATCTTTTCTCTCAGAGAACTCCAGTTGTTTATGAAGTTGAAGAAATTTTAAAGAAATACCAAGTAGAGTACAGTATATGGCACGATAAAATCAAGAAAAACATTCATGCCATTGTAGATAATTACAAAGTGAAACTAGCAACACCAAGTATTCCAGTATTTGCATGGAAACCAATGCTATTTGTTATAGGTACAATTGCAGCCTTTTATGGTTGGAAATACTTTAACACAATCTGGTAGATTAAACACCAAGCGATTCGGCTTTGCTTAATTCTAGAAAGACTTTGTCTCCAACTGAAAGCCCCATCTCTTTGTATTCATGCATTTCAAGTTTTAGCTGAGTAACTCCTCCACCCTGAATTCCCATTCCACCCATTCCTGAAAGCATCTTGTTTAGATCTTTCATCATATCATTCATGTTTGAAAATCCCATAACTTTTGGACTTCCAAATGGGGATGGTGGATTTTGAGCTCCTTCTTTGAGGTCTTTAATGGACGATAATGAGACTACCACGTATGGCGCCCCATCTGGTGCTGAATCTATACTTCTAACTACAAATTCTTTCTTCATATCTGAGTTTACTATCTCTATCCATATAATTTTAATTTTAAGGTGAAATTGTCACTATTTCACTAGGTTTGAAGCTTTAATTACAATTTTTGAGATTTTAAAACATTGTCTGAAGACCTGAAAACAACATTAAGATATTATGGAATTTCACCATGGGA
Source organism: Candidatus Nitrosopumilus sp. (assembly GCA_041603475.1). Lineage (GTDB taxonomy): Archaea > Thermoproteota > Nitrososphaeria > Nitrososphaerales > Nitrosopumilaceae > Nitrosopumilus. Next base: position 18,791 of record JBFIEJ010000008.1, read on the forward strand.
AATTGAAGTTCTTTATGGATTTTTAAATTCACATTTTACAATTATTCAAGATGAAATAGAAATTAATGATGAAAATTTTGTTAGTTCTCTTGATATTGATATTCCACTAGCATTCAATGAGGCATTTTTTCAATGGTTTGACTACAAACGTTGGGAGAAAGTAAAATCGGTTTTCAAAGAGATGAAAAGAAGAAGAGGTTCTGGAAATGCATTGAAAATTAAAATTAATTTTTTAGGAAATCCAAATATTATTTTTTCAGTAGACATTGAGGACAAGCAATGGTTTGATAATGCAATTGAAAAGATAGATTTTGTATTAGAATTATTACCATATCATTTAGATCCAGAAAAATTACCAACAGAGATTTCAGAAATCATTTACAAATTTGATTCAGAATCGGTCAGATGGAGATTAAATACTGCAAAATCAGAAAGCAAACAGTATACATTCAGAGGAGATTCGTGGAAAGAAATTACTTGAGATCTTTTTGCAATGGTTCTAATAATTCATGTAGTTCTTTGTATTTAGATTCAAGAAACTCTAAAGCATCATCTAATTTTTTTGATTTGCCATACTTGTAACGAATTAATTCGCGATGATGCCAAAATGTTTTGCCTTCATCAACGGATAGAGTGGTAAAATAATCAGTACCTTTCAGATTATCAGGAAGTTTTACATCATGAGGAAATAGCATCTCAACAATAAACCATTCATCCCCATCAGGATAATCAGAGCCGGTCTCAACATCAAAAAAGACATGTAATAAATCAGACTGCATGAGACCATCATCATTAATTGATGGATGTTTTACTGCTGATTTTTTAAAATCAAGATTAACAAGTTGTGGCTCAAAGAAGCCTTTGATAATGGATTTTCTAAAAATTTTATTGGCATCCGTGATGTTCAACAGGAGAATAATCAAATAACTAGTCTATAACTTGTTAGGTAAGGCACTAAACTTCTAGAGAGTCTAGAATTTCTGAAACATCAGTAGTAGGTAGACTGTTTTCTGAGATGGTTTGAGATGCAGGAGGGTTTTCCAGATAGTTTGGAATCTTATCTTTTAGACGTATTTCATAAGGAGATATGAGTTCATTTTGATAAAATACTCCTGTAGGGATTTTGTTTCCCCATTCTAATGACTTAATCAAAGCCTGAGATAATTTTTCATTGACTTCAGCTTCTTCAGCATAATGCACTTTTGGTTCATAGTGAGTATCTTCTAGTTTGTAAATTCTGGAATGTCGCTCCATTGATTCTTTGGCCAAATCCACACCAGCATACCAATCTCTTGTATTAAGATCATTGTAAGTTGGGCATGGTTGTAACACATCAAGAAATGAAAGGCCTTTGTGTTTTACTGCTTTAACTATCAGATCCTTAAGATGTCTAACATCATATGAATAACCGCGTGCAACAAATGTAAATCCACTTGCAACTGCCAAACCAATTGGATTAACATTATAATTTGTATTTGGAGATGGAAGAGATTTTGTTTTCTCGCCGAGTTTTAGTGTAGGAGATGCCTGACCTTTTGTTAAACCATAAACACCATTATCAAAAATTATGTAAGTCATATCCACATTTCGTCTACCTGCAGCTACAAAATGTCCTGCTCCAATACCCAAACCATCTCCATCACCACCTACTGCAACTACAGTCATGTCTGGATTTGCCAACTTTCCACCCTGAGCAAACGTAAGAACTCTACCATGGAGAGTATGAACACCATATGTATTGATAAAATGAGAAGTTTTTCCAGAACAGCCAATTCCCGAAAAAATTGTTGCCTTGTCTCTTTCAATTCCCATCTCAGCTAAAGCCATCTGCAATGCATTTACAATTCCGAAGTCTCCACATCCAGGACACCAGTCATTGTGTACATCTGTTTTGTAATCAGCAAGCTTAAGCGCCATGACTCAATATCTCCCGCTTTTCAGCTTTATTTTCAATGATTTTTTTCAATGAATCATAAATTTCAGTACTAGTCATTCCACGTCCAGTGTATTTCAAAATATAATAATCAATTTCCCTAGATACATTTTGCTTAAACACTTTTCCTAATTGTCCAGAATGATTTGCTTCAATATCAATGAGAGTTTTTGCATCCTTTAGAAGAGATTTTACATATTCTGCAGGAAATGGATGAAGTAATTTTATTTGAATAAATCCAACATCAATTCCTTCTTTTTTCAACATTTTTTGAGCATCAATGATTGGACCCTTGGTAGACCCCCATGAAATTACAGTATAATCATGTACACCAAATGAGATAACTTGTTCATCATCAGGAATTTTTTCTAAGGCCAAGTCTAGTTTGGACATTCTCTTATCCATCATCTTAATTCTAATTTGAGGATCCTCAGAAATGTGGCCATATTCATCAGATTCATCTCCAGTATTCCAAAAAACTCCATTATCTAGACCAAGTTTTGAGCGAGGGGATATTCCATCATCAGTAAAGGCAAATCGCTTGTATTCTCCTTCAATTTTATCAAGCAATTTTCCTCGATTAATTGAAATTTTGTTAGGATCAAATCTTTTGCAGGTAACCACAGAGCTTGAGAGGAATTTATCCATCATATGAATAACTGGCATCTGATATACATCTGCATAATTAAAGCACCTACCAGTATCATAGAAACTCTCCTCAATATCACCTGATGCATAAACAATTTTTGGAAAATCACCATGTCCGGCAAAAATTGAAAATAACAAATCATCTTGACCATGCCTTGTTGGAAGACCAGTAGAGGGACCACTTCTTTGATACAGTGTAATTACAACAGGTACTTCATTGATTCCAGCCCAGCCCAAAGCTTCAGTCATTAATGCAAATCCAGGTCCAGACGTAGATGTAGATGAACGCACGCCTGTTAATGCAGCTCCAATCATCATTCCAATTGCAGAAATTTCATCTTCTGTTTGTATTACTAAAGTAGAGCCAGGTCTGTCATTGTTAACTTGTAAAATTTCATGAGATTCCAAATACACACTTTCATCTGAGGCAGGTGTAATTGGATAATATGATTGAAACCTACAACCACAAACCATTTTTCCAATAGAAGTTCCAAAATGACCTTGTACTAAAATTTTGTTTGGCTCTTTAGTTATTCCAGATAAAGTATATCCAAAGTTTTCAAATTTTTCAGTGGCGTATTTGTAAGAATAGTTTGCAGCTTGTTTATTTATCTCAGCAACTAGAGGTTTTTTTGCAAATATAGAATCAATTGATTGGAGTAAAGAGTCAGGAGGCATTTTTATCAAACCCAAAGATAAAGAGACACCAATTACATTATACATTCTAACTAATCCACGAAGTTTTGGATTGCCAGATTCTTCAGCCAGATTTTCCAAAATAGATTTGAATGATACAGGGTAAAGTTTTACTCCTTTCTCTTTGGCAATCTCAAGAACTCCAGCTATTGTAAATGGTTTATTTTTTGATTCAAGAAATTTGTGTAATCGTTCTTTAAATGGAGGATCAAGAGTGTGAACTTTATCAGTATCAACTTCATCTAATTCAGAATCATAAATAATTCCGCCATTTGAGGAGACCTCATCAAAATGGCGAAAGATTGTTTCAGCATCAAATGATGCCATCAATGTCACTTCATTAAGATTTGAATGAATTTTTTCATCAGAAACTCGGACTGCAAAATAACTGTGTTCGCCCTTGATATTTGAATAAAATTCTCTTTTTCCAAATATGTGATATCCCATTTCAGCACAAACTTTTGAGAAGACATTTGCGCCGGATTCAACCCCACTTCCTTGTGGACCCCCAATTAACCAAGTAAAATCAACAGAACTCATAGTTTAGCATCACCAGAAATTCGATTATAATAAGAAATTACTCTAACCACCTGTAGCGGCATCAAATAATGCACATTCACATTTATCACGTTCACCACAATAAGGACACACACAAACACATTTTTCAATTGAATTTCCACATTCTACACAAATAGCAAATTCTTCTTCCTCATTAACATTAGAAGACATAATTGTTTAACAAGGAAATCGTATAAATGGTTTGAGATAATTCTCAGTTTAATGAAGAAGAAAGTCTTTCTTACTAGAAGATTACATGATTTTGCATTAAAAGAGCTAAAACAAAAATATCAAATCGAAGTGCATTCAGGTAAAATACCCATCCCACAAGAAAAGCTACGTTCTAAAATTAAAGAGATTGATGGACTAATCTGTTTTCCTTATGACAAAATAAGTAGCGATGTCATTGATTTGGCAAAGAATCTAAAAGTGATCAGCACGTATAGTGTTGGTTTTGATCATATTGATTGGGATTATGCAAAGAAAAAGAAGATCAGAGTAGGATATACCCCCAAAGTTCTAACAGATGCAACTGCAGATTTGGCATTTGCATTATTAATTGACCTCCTAAGAAGAGTGTCAGAAGGAGATAGAATAATCAGAGACGGAAAATGGAGTGAAATTTACGGTGCATATGATTATGTTGGTTTAGATCTTCAGGGCAAAACTTTAGGAATTTTGGGATTAGGTAGAATTGGCGGTACTCTTGCAAAACGAGCAAAAGCATTTGGAATGAATACTATTTATCACAACAGAAAAAGAATTTCAAAATCAAAAGAAAAAACATTAGCAGTAAAATATGTCTCATTTGAAAAGTTGATTTCTCAAAGCGACATCATTTCTATTCATGTGCCACACACTAAAGAGACAGAGCATATGTTTGACATGAAAATTTTTAGAAAAATGAAAAAATCAGCCTACATAATCAATACTTCAAGGGGTAAAGTAGTCAACGAAAAAGAACTTGTTATTGCATTGAAGAGAAAAATAATTGCAGGAGCAGGAGTAGATGTATTTGAAAAAGAGCCAATCAGCAAAAAACATCCTCTAACTAAATTAGATAATGTTGTTCTTGCACCACATATTGGAAGTTCAACAAAAGAGACTAGAGCAAAAATGGCAGAAATTACTGTAAAAAATCTAAATCTGGGAATAAATGGAAAAAAACCGATCTATTCAGTAGGATATTGATTTTCACGCATGAGTATGATTCAAAAGAAATGTGCAGTTTTTATATCTAAATTGTAAACTAGAATCAGATTGAAAAAATTCAAACATACAAATGAAGAATTAGAATTAGCTAAAGTACAATCTGAAAAAGAGAAGAAGAAGAAAGAATTACAAGAATGATATTTTTTCTCCTTGTCTTTTTCAGACAAGGTTTTTTTTAAAATTTAATTGTTGAAGAAAATTTTTCCTCTAATTTATCATAAACATTTTTTCTTTCGGATAGCAGTGTTTTATTTTCATCATACATTTTTGTAAAAAATGCTGCTAAGACGCGTTGATTGTTTTCATCAAAGAACCTTACACTAAAACTTGTACGTTCAGGTTTTTCTTCTTGAACAAACTCTGCAGATTTTATTAAATTAGAATCAATATGCATGTGTGCAGGCCCATCATTATCACCAAGTGTAATCCACTTTTCTTTCTGTCTGATACTAAGAGGACTTCGGACTTCACTTGTGGCACCTTGATTTTTTACAATAAACAAGATATCAGAAATTTTGACTAGATCAGATAATAATTCTAAAAGCAATATCTAGTAAGAAATACAAAATTATTTCAATTTTTAGTTCGATTCATGTCAATTTGGACAAAATCATCTGCATCGCCATGAATACAATCGGTTCCAACGGCTTTGACAGGCGAAAAACTAATCTTTCCTTCATGGAGTTTTCCCTCATTTTGAAGAATTCCTATTTTTCCTGATACTATTTGTTTATGTTTCTCACAAGTGACTCCTACCATGAATTCATCTTCACCTGCAATAATTGATACAATAAACTCTGGAGGATTGACACATTGTTTTCCTTCCTCCATTACTGAACACTGATCAGGTAGCATAGTGTGAACTCTGGTGATATTAGATATTAATCTTGATTGTAGTATATTCAATTTAATATCAACTAGAGTTAACTAGTAACAAATGACACGTAATTTTGATATTGTGATTATCGGGGGAGGAATTTTAGGAACATCTATCTCATATTTTCTATCATATCTAAACAAATCAAAAGAAATTGCAGTTATAGAGCAAGCTCACAATGTTGCATTTCATACAAGTGGAAGAAACACAGGAAAAGTACATGCTCCCTATTTGTACAATCCTGAGAAGAAGAAATTATTTGCAAAAGCTGCCTTTCATGGGTATGACATGTGGGAAGAGTACTCAAAATTACGAAAATTGCCATTTAAAAAAGATGGAGTGATAGAAGTTGCTTTAGATAAAAAAGGGATCAAAGTTCTAGAAAAATATCTCAAATGGGGAAAACAAAATGGATTAGAAGAAAAGGATATTGAGTTACTTGACAAAAATGAACTAAAAAAAATAGAGCCTGAAATAAAATGCGAAGCCGCACTGAATGTTCATAAAGATGGTTCTGCAGATTATTCAGAATATACAAAATCAATAATGAAAGACAGTAAGGAGAATGGAATCGAGTTTCTTTTAGATTGCAAAGTAACTGAAATTAAAAAAGAAAATGACAAATGGGCAATTACATTAAATGGTGAACATAAAATCATTACAAAATTTTTGATCAATGCAGCCGGAGGAGAATCAATAGATGTTGCACATACTTTAGATGTAGCTCAAAACTTTACTGATGTACATTTTAGAGGAGAGTACTGGAAGGCCCCTAAAGAATATCACAATCTGACTAAAACAAGCATATATTCAGTTCCTGAATTTCCAGACTATCCATTCTTAGATCCTCATTGGATTATTCGAGTAGATGGAAGTTGTGAGATAGGGCCCAATGCAGTGCCAGTTTTTAGTCCATACGGATACAATAAAGCAGAAAACATCAAAGAGTTTATTCCAAAAATGCTTGAGATGCTCGGTTCTGGTGCAAGAAAGACAATCTTTGATAAGCAATTTCAAGAGTTGGCAATAAGTGAGATACAGTCATCCATGTCAAAATCATCAATGATAAATAGAGTTAGACGATTTTTGCCAAAAATTGATCCAGATAAAATTACCGAGAAAGGAACTGCAGGCATTAGATCATCAGTAATTAATGATGATGGAAAATTTGTTCCAGATGTAATACTGATTGATGATGAAAATTCTTTTCACATTTTAAATTACAATTCACCTGGAGCAACAGGGGCATTGCCATTCTCAGCGCACATTGTAAATCATCTGAGAGAATCAGGAATTCTAGAGTATGATGAATCTGATGCCCAATGCGGGCCATGGAAATTTTCCAGCATTATTGAAAAAATTTCTAATTAGACTGGCTCGTCAATGCCACAATTGATACATTTTCTCTTATCTAAGATCGAAAAATATGCATAATTATGAATAAATCCTTTTTTGCAATCCAATAAGACAATTTATTTCTCTAGTGCATTAAGATGCAAGTTGAAAATAGTATCGATCTAGATACAATTTCTTTATTCTATTTTATGTACTAGCTTTGTTCCTTGCCTTGCCAGACAACTCTTTGTGGGAATGGGATTTCAATTCCAGCTTCGTCCAAAGCATCTTTAATGACTTTAAGGATTGTAGGCATCACCTCTGCAAGATCATCACGTGGATGCCAAACACGAATTAGAATATTCACACTGTTATCTGCAAGCTCTGAAACCCAAAACTGTGGTGCAGGCTCCATTAAGGAGTATACTACATTGTTTGCAATTGCTTTTTTGATAATTTCAATAGCTTTACCAATATTTTCACCATAACCAATTCCTACTGTTACCTCACTTCTTCGAACTTCAGATAGCATGAATGTTCGAAGATTAGACGTAAACATCTTTTCGTTGGGAATTCTAACTACTGTTCCATCAAATTGTTGTATTTTAGATGAGAATGTGTTAATATCAATTAATTTTCCAGTAACACTAGAATCAACTACCTCAACATTATCTCCTTGTTTAACAGGTTTTTCAATTAACAAAAAGACTCCAGAGATCATGTTGGAAACTACTGATTGAGCTGCAAATCCAATTACAATTCCCATAAATCCCGCACCTACAACTAAGCCTCCCAAATCAATTCCTTGACTAGCAGTAGCTGCAAAAAGGAAAATTATGATAATACCATAATAGATTAGTTTGTTGAGTGTTTTTGCAGTATGAACAGGCATGTTTGGAGCAAATCTTTTCTTGAAAATCATTCGAACAATTCGAGCTACAATTACTCCTGCAAAAACAAGAATTCCAGTAATTAACAAACTCCAAATTGTAACACCTTCCATTAGTTGCGTGTCTAAAATTTCAAAAACCATCTAATCAAACCCCTTATCCATTGTAAATGAACGACTTCCCTCTGAAGAATATGAAACTGTAATCCATTGATTATCTTTCTTAGAATATTCTTCTCTAGATATTTCAATCACATTTTGATGTACTTCTTCCTTTACAATTCCCCTTACATCGTCAATATGTACCTCTGAAGAGCCATTCAGATAGTAAAGATTGTAGTTATTGATAGGAAAAACTAATTTCCCAATTAAGACTCCATTATCTAATTCATTGGTTATTGTGACATTCATTCTGGCAAAAATATAAGGATCAAACTCATCTTTTTCTACCAATTTCACTTTAGAATACATGCAGAGATTTCCTTTTTCAGGAGTTCCATATAATGCAAATCTAGAA